>CAYMHN010000024.1:0-14622 GCA_964390235.1 uncultured Candidatus Competibacteraceae bacterium | reverse complement strand
CGCGGCGCCGGCGAAACCACCAGTGGCGGCGGACGGGGTGAAGGCATGGACGAACACCAGTTCCAGCGCGTGCGGGATCTCGGCGGCGTTGACCGCCAGCACGAGCAGCGCGAACACGATGTAGAGCACGCACATGGCCGGCACCAGCGACTCGGCCACCCGCCCGATGCGCTTGATCCCGCCCAGCACCACCAGACCGACCAGCACCATGATCACCAGGCCGGAGACCCATTCCGGAATGCTGAAATTGGACTCCAGCACGTCGGCCATGGCGTTGGCCTGCACCCCGTTGCCGATGCCGAAGCCGGCCAGGCCGCCGAAGATGGCGAACGCCCCGCCCAGCCACAGCCACTTGGCCGGCAGGCCGTTGCGGATGGCGTACATGGGGCCGCCGACATGCTCGCCCTTGTCGTCGCGCACCCGGTAGTGCACCGCCACCACCACCTCGGCGTACTTGGTGGCCATGCCGACCAGGGCCGTGCACCACATCCAGAACAGCGCCCCCGGACCGCCCAGGGCGATGGCCGTCGCCACCCCGGCGATATTGCCGGTCCCGACGGTGGCCGCCAGGGCCGTCATCAAGGCGGCGAAGGGACTGATCTCGCCGTCCTCGTCGGCGCCTTTCTTGCGCCCCAGCCAGACCATCTTGAAGCCCAGACCGACCCTGCGGATCGGCATGGCCTTGAGCACGACTTGCAGGAAGAAACCGGTGCCGAGAATCAGCACCAGCATCGGCACCCCCCAGACGATGCCGTTAATCCAATCGACCGAATTGATGATGAAATCCATGGGATCGCTCCGCTCTGATGATTGTTGTCGGGAACCCTTTGGCCGGCATCTGCGCGCCGGTCGAGATTAATGATAGCTCTGTTTTATAAGAAGTCGGTCAAGGCCTGCGGGGATTTTCAAGGACCAAGCTTGATGGTTGGATGGTGGAGTGTTGAATAGGCCGCAAACATGTCATCGGATACACGCATGTTGCTTATACACAACACTTCTGTGCATAATTTACAACGAACTGCTTGACTCGCAACGGCAAATTCTTTATCGTGAACTCCATCTCAAGAGCCTTGGCCAGCAACAAGGTTGATTTTTAAGGTGCGTTCTCTAACTGGTGTTATCATTGCCATCGTCCTCGCGTGGTCATCCACGGTAAGCGCCGCGCAGCCGGCGCGCGATACCGACGACCTGGTTCTGGAGCGGGCAGCGGCTCGGTGGGACGCCTTGCTCGCGGGCGATCTGGAGCAAGCATACGGTTACACCTCGCCGTCCTTCCGTTCGGCCGTGAGCATCCAGACTTACCGCGCACGTTTCGGGGGAAGCGTGCGCTGGTTGAGCAGCCGGCCGCAGAGCGTGACTTGCGGCGAGGAGCGATGCGATGTCGTCATGCTGGTGACCTATCGCGTGCCCCGGCTGGGGGTGGAGAGCGAACGGGCGATCAAGGAGACCTGGCTGCGGGCGGACGGCGACTGGTGGATACACCAGGCGGTTTAGCGGTCGAGCGAGTCATTGTGCGGGGAGGTTATAGGTGGAATCGGTCTGGCGTTCGGATGTTGCTTCAATGATACACGCTGGCGGTCCAGCCCCCGCTTTGGCTGAATCGGGTCTTGTTTTCAGTTGCGTTGTAGTTTTGACACGGTCATGGTATCTTTTTGGCTAAGCTTGGGTGTGAAACTATCGATCGTTCTCGATTTACCTTTTGTTGTGAAACCACATTTGGTTTATTACAGATAAGGAGTCTTGCGTAATGAAAAAGAAACTGCTGTCACTAGCGGTTGTCTCTGCCCTCGGGGGAGCAGGTATCGCTCAGGCGGTACATGTGAATCCGGACGGTCTGGGCCAGGTATTGATCTATCCCTTCTACACCGTGGAGGGTGGTGGTGATACTTACGTATCCGTCACCAACACGACCTCGGTCGGCAAGGCGGTCAAGGTCCGTTTCCTGGAAGCCATGAACAGCCAGGAAGTCCTCGACTTCAACCTGTATCTGTCGCCCAAGGATGTCTGGACCGCAGTGGTCACTTCTGCAAACGACGATGGCCCAGCGGTTCTTCGGACCACCGATAATTCCTGCACCGTTCCCGAAATTGCCGCCGATATCCCCTTCCGCAATACCCAGTACCTTGCTGATTCCGTGAACGGCGTCGAACGGACTCGTGAAGGGTATGTTGAAATAATCGAGATGGGTGAAGTCGTCGACAATCCGGCTCTGGGATGGATCACGCATGACAGTTCCGGCGTACCTGCAAACTGTGCTGCGGTACGCGCTCGGTGGGCTGCCGGCGGTGCGTGGGCAACCAATCCCACCCTCGATCTGGGCGTCCCCGGTGGTGGAATGTACGGCTACGGCGTGCTGATCAATGTTGCGGACGGCACGGATGCAACTTATGACGCTATCGCGCTGGACGATTTCAGCAGCACGATTCTTCACACCAACCCCGGCAGCATCTTGCCATCGCTGGATTCGGCCGATCCGGTTGCGGATATCATCAGCGGCAATCAGATCATCGAGGCTTTCTTCGACGAGGGTATCGACGCGGTTTCCGCGCTGTTCATGCATGACCGCATCGCCAACGACTACGTGCTGGCTCCCGAAATCGCGGCTGGTACCGACTGGGTGGTCAACTTCCCGACCAAGCGGTTCTACACCAACCTGTCGTTCGTTGCAGGTATATCCACCTTCAGAGCGCCGTTTACCACGGGTTGGAACCGCAACACCTCGCGGGCCTGCGAACCCTTCGGCATCACTTACTACGACCGCGAAGAGCGAGCCGAGGTCGGTGAGCTGGACTTCTCGCCATTACCCGCGGAACTGGTGGATGCACTGTGCTGGGAAGCCAACGTCGTGACCTTCAACGACAGCGATGTGCTGTATTCCGAGCGCGTGCGTACCAATCTGCCGGTCATCTTCGACAACGGCTGGGCGGAATTCGACTTCACCGGAGCCGGTCGTCAACTGGTCGATCTCGATGGCACGGTCTTCAATGGCCTGCCGGTGGTGGGCTTCGCCGTGCAGCGGTACTTCAACGGCGATGTCGGCGGACTGCTGTCGCACTACGCCGGCCTGGTCAACCACAAGGGTACCCGCAGCATCTTTGTTGCGGATTGAGATAGCTGGATAGGCGGAAACTCCGGGGCTGAAACCCGGGGTTTCCAATGCCGACTCCAACTCGCGGGGCACAGGTCGGTTCTCCTGTGCCCCGTTTCCGTTTATGATGGGATATTGGTCGCGGACTCATCGAGACCTTGATCAATCCCCCTTTTAGGCTGTTTCGAAACAGGACATCCATGTCCGATAGAGTGCAAACATCATGATGCTGAGAAATCTGGTTGTGGCTGCAATCGCTGCATTGATACCGATTGCCGCCGGAGCGATTGAACTGACGATCAACGGCAAGACCTTTACGGTGAACTCCGTCAACGTCTCGACTACCGCCTCCGGTGTGACGATTACGACCAATCCCGCGATTGATTTGGGTGGTGGTACGACTCCACCGCCGACAAATCCGCCGCCGACAAATCCGCCGCCGACAGCCCCGCCGCCGCCAGCCACCGGAAGTTGCGGCGCCTTACCTGCGGGTGTTGTCGTTGCAGGCAACATCGACTGGACTCAACCCGGTGGCCAGATACGCCACGCCCTGAGCTCGGAGACCAAATCATTCCGCTTCACAACCACCAATAATCCGGCCTTCGAAGGACAGATTGCGATCGGTTATACGTCCCAGAACCCGACCATCAAAACTGTCTGGGTGAGTGAATGCCCGGGAACTCCGGTATCTTCCGCTGAGGCGAGATGTGTAACCGATGGGTACGAGACCGCCATTGTCCGTTGGGCACAGCACTCGAATTCGCGTATCGCCTGTCAGTTACAGACGAACAGAACTTATTTCATCAACGTGAAGAATGCGGCAAAGGGCAACCCTGATACTTCAACCTGTCCTTCGGGCAACTGCTCGTTCTACATGATCATTTACAACAACCAGCGCTCCTGACCCACTGGTTGAACCGCTACCAGGCTGCGGCGCCTGTGCAAGCGCCGCAGCCTGCTTTATGTTATCGCCCCTATTCCATCACCCCACCGCTGACTGTACGATGATCCCATACCCTGTGCGCCGCTTCGGACTATCGGGCATGCTCTGCCTGTCTATTCTCATCACATCGCTGGTCGTTTTCCCATCCCGCGCGGATTCGAACGACACCATCCTGCTGCAACACGCTGGAATCACCGTCACCGAGGCCGATCTGGATGCTTATATCCAGGCCCAGATTCCGGAAAGAAACCGCGTCGCCGCGCTGACCCGGCCTGGCGCTCTGCGCGAAGCCATCGCTTCGCTGTTCGTGCTGAAAGTGCTTGCCATGGAGGCCCGTGCCGAAGGACTGCACCAGGATCCTGACGTCCTCGCCGAGATCGCCCTGACCACCGAGCGCATCCTCGGTGCCCGACTTCTGGAGCAGCGCATCCAGGCGCGGGACGAACCGGACTGGGAAGCCATCGCCCGCGACAGCTACCAGAGCAATCCGGAGCGGTTCCACGCGCCGGAGCGGGTGCGCGCTTCGCATATTCTCATCGCTCTGGAACAGCGTTCCGAGGAAAGCGCCGCGGAACTGGCCCACTCGCTGGCGCAACGGGCCAGGAACGGCGAGGACTTCGCGGAACTCGCGGCGGAGTACTCGGACGATCCTTCCACGGCCCGTAACCGCGGCGATCTCGGCTTTTTCACCCGCGATCAGATGGTGCCCGAGTTCGCCGACGCTGCCTTCGCCCTTGGCGAACCCGGAGCGGTGAGCGAGCCGGTGCGGTCGTCGTTCGGTTTCCATGTGATCCGGCTGACCGAACGCCGCGATGCGGGCATTCAGCCGTTCGCAGCGGTTCGTCAGGGCCTCATCGAAGAAGCGCGCACTAACTACGCCAACGAAATCCGCCGACTGGAAATCGAGCGTATCCGCGGCCTGCCGGACATCGAAGTCAACCAGCCGGCCGTCGAAACCCTGGAACAGCAGTATCGGGATCAGCATCCCCTGCTCCGGCGCGACCAGCAGGATCATTCGCACTGAGGGTCGGCGCATACGGCGCTCCATCAACAAGCGGTCTGTACCGATTGATTGGCCATCCGGTTTCCCGAGCCCGCATCACCCGCCTGCAACTGGTGGGCGAACTGGTCGTACGGGATCTTGCCGAACGCTTCACCGGCACCTATCTCGGCTGGTTCTGGGTGCTGCTGCCGCAGGTGCTGACGCTGTTGATCTTCGCCTTCGTCTTCGGCGTGGTATTCCAGGCCCGCTGGGGGCAGGATTACGGCGACGGATTCGCCCGGTTCGCGGTGATTCTGTTCGCTGGTCTCGCGCTGTTCAATTTCGTCGCGGAATGCCTGACGCGAGGTCCTCGGCTGATCCTCGATCGACCCAATCTGGTCAAGCAGGTGGTCTTTCCGCTTGAACTCCTGCCGGTGGTCGCCGTGCTGTCGGCGACGGTCACCCTGATCGTGTCCATGATGGTGCTGGTACTGGGGGCGCTGCTGGTCGGGATGCCGGTCCATGCCACGACGCTGGCCCTGCCCCTGGTACTGGTTCCGCTAATCGCGGCCGGTTGCGGCATCATCTGGTTTCTCGCCGCCACCGGCGTCTACATCCGCGACGTGGCCCAGGCAACCACACCGCTGTCCCAGGTTCTCCTGTTTCTGAGTCCGATCTTCTACCCGCTGTCCGCACTCCCCGAGCAGTATCAGCCCTGGTTCTACCTCAATCCCCTGACTATCGTCGTACAATGGACCCGCGGATTGGTTTTCGAGGGCGCGCTGCCCATGGGGTGGCAACTGTTGAGCTACTGGTTGGTGGCGGGCTGCATCGCCCTGGGTGGGCTGCTGTGGTTTGCGCGGCTGCGCAAGGGATTCGCCGATGTCATGTGAAATCCATTCAGCCATCCGGCGCTTGGATACGACCCATGACGCGATGATCATCGCCCGCGAGCTTTCCAAGTGCTACCACATCTACGCTCGCCCGCAGGATCGTCTGAAGCAGTTCCTGAGCCGAGGGAACCGGCGCTTCTACCGGGAGTTCTGGTCGCTGCGCGGATTGGACCTGAGGATCGCACGCGGCGAGTCGGTGGCCATCATCGGCCGTAACGGCGCCGGCAAGTCGACCCTGCTAAAGTTATTGTGCGGCGCCCTCAACCCCACTGCGGGGGAAGTGCTGGTCAACGGTCGGGTCGCGGCCATGCTCGAACTCGGCACCGGCTTCAGCCCGGAGTTCACCGGCCGGCAGAACGTCTACCTGAACGCCGGCATTCACGGTCTCAGCCATGCCGAGGTGGATGCCCGCTTCGACGCCATCGCCGCGTTCGCCGAGATCGGTGAGTTCATCGACCAGCCGGTCAAGACCTATTCCAGCGGCATGGTGGTGCGCCTGGCCTTTGCCGTCATGGCGCATGTGGACGCCGACGTGCTGGTGCTCGACGAGGCCCTGGCGGTGGGCGACGTATTTTTCATGCAACGCTGCTGGCGTTACCTCAGAACCTTCCGCGAACGCGGAACCCTGCTGTTCGTCAGCCACGACATGGGGGCGGTGACCAATCTGTGCGAGCGCGCGATCTGGCTGGACCAGGGCGTCGTGCAAGCGGACGGGACCGCCAAGCACGTCTCGGAACGGTATCTCGAATCGGTTTACGAATCGCTGCAGGGGCAATCCAGGATTCCGATCGACACCCCGGCGCAGACGGTCCGACCCGGCGAGTTCGGACTGGGCGGCGCCAGAATCCGCTCGGTTGCCTTGATCGACGATGAAGAGCGACCGCTGCGTTCGGTCAGCGGCGGTCAGTCGGTGGAGCTGCGGATCGTGATCGATAGCATCGAACCCATCGACCATCCCATCATCGGTTTTCTGGTCAAGGACCGCCTGGGCCAGAGCGTCTTTGGTGAAAACACCGCGACCTCGGGGTTCACACCGGGCCCGATGCATGCGGGCACAGCACACACCCTGCGCTTTGCTTTCGATCTGCCGAGGCTGGCTCCGGGACCGTACGCGATCAGCGTATCGATCGCCGACGGAACAACGGCCGCGCATGTGCAGCATCACTGGGTCCACGAAGCGTTATTGTTCGAATTCGTCTCGGACGAGACCGTGATCGGCCTGATCCGGGTGCCCATGAAAACGGTCCGGTTGACCCGACAAGAAGAGTTGATCGATGCACCAAAGCTCGTATGAGAAGATGCGTGGCTTTGCCGAGCGTTATCTGGTCGATCTGCACGATAATCGCCTCAGCATCGTCGACCTTGGCAGCCAGGACGTCAATGGCAGCTACCGCCTCCTGTTCGAGCGGCCCGGCTGGCATTATCAGGGACTGGACCTCGAACCCGGCCGGAACGTCGATCAGGTGCTGGCCCAGCCCTACCACTGGACGGACATCCCCTCGGCCAGCGTCGATGTCTGCGTTTCCGGCCAGGCCCTGGAGCACATTCCGTTTTTCTGGCTGGTGGCGCTGGAGGTGGCCCGAGTGCTCAAGCCCGGAGGTCTGTGCTGCCTGATCGCCCCTTCGGGGGGCTATGAACATCGCTACCCGGTCGATTGCTGGCGTTTTTACACCGATGGCATGATCGCCTTGGCCCACTATGCCCGGCTCGAAGTCGTGGAAGCCTACACCGACTGGAATCCGCACGCGGACTACGCGGACGACAGTGCCGCCTGGAAGGACTCGGTGCTGATCGCCAGAAAACCCCGTCTGCATCCCTGGAAGCAACTGCGAGCCGGCATCCGCAGGCATGGCCTGCGCATCCTGAGCGGACACTGAGACCATGGATCACCCTTCCGCGACCTCACTGACCGCGCTGTTCTCGCCGGATTCGCTGCTGTGGCGAATGCCCGACCGGCTTACCGACATCACCTCCTGGCACTCCCACATCCCGCTGGCGTTCTTCCTGGTCCAGAGCCTGCAACCGCGCCGTATCGTGGAACTCGGCACCCACAAGGGCGATTCCTACTGTGCCTTTTGTCAGGCGGTCGATCAACTCGCCCTGGATACCGAGTGCTTCGCGATCGACAGCTGGGAAGGCGACCGGCACGCCGGTAGCTATGGCGATGCGATCTATCAGGAACTGACCCAGTATCACCAGCCGCGCTATGGTCGCTTCTCGCAGTTGATCCGATCGCGCTTCGACGATGCGCTGGATCACTTCGAATCTGCCAGCATCGACCTGCTGCACATCGATGGATTGCATACCTATGAAGCGGTCAAGCATGACTTCGAAAGCTGGCTACCCAAGATGAGACCGGGCGGACTCGTGCTGCTGCACGATACCGGGGTGCGCACCGAGGACTTCGGGGTATGGCGCTTGTGGAACGAAATCAGCCCCGGATTTCCCTCATTCCACATCGGCCATGGCCATGGTCTCGGGGTCGTCGTGGTCAACGGTGCCACACCGCCCATCCTCGAACCCCTGTTCACGGATACCGATGCGGTCCGGGCGCTGATCCGACTGTTCTTCGTCCTCGGCGACCGGGTTGCCGCCGAGGGGCGCGCCCGGCTGTATCAAACCATCGCCAATCAGTTCCATGCCCGCATGGATGCCGCCGAACAGCAGCTGGCCGCCTATCAGGCCCGGACCCAATGAGCGCGGACTGCATCGACCTGATCATTCCGGTTCATCGGGGACTGGACAGCGTACGGGTCTGTCTGGACAGCATGTATTCCGCCGCCCAGCGCCAAGCCTTCGAAGTATTGCTGGTCAACGACGCATCGCCCGAACCCGGCATGCATGCGCTGCTCAAGGCCTATGCCGAGCGCCCGCACACGCTGTTGCTGGAACAGGAGACCAACCTCGGTTTCGTGGAGTCGGTCAACCGGGCGGCGGCTTGTCACCCGGAGCGCAACTTCCTGATCCTGAACAGCGACACCCGGGTCAGCGGCGACTGGCTGGACCGGATGGTACGCTGCGCGCGGCACGATACTCGCATCGCCACCGTGACCCCATTTTCCAACAACGCGACCCTGTGCAGCTATCCTCTGCCCATGATCGGTAATCCGCTACCGACCGGATTGGATCTCGCCGAACTGGATACCCTGTTCAAAACGGTCAATGCGGATCGGTATACGGATATTCCCACCGGTGTCGGCTTCTGCATGTATATTGACCGCACGGCCTGGCAGACGCTTGGGGGGTTCGATGCACAGCGATTCGGTCGGGGTTACGGCGAGGAAAACGACTTCTGTCGGCGGTTGGCGGCATCCGACTGGCGCAATGTGGTGTGCGCGGACGTGTTCGTTTTTCACGAGGGTGCCGTCAGTTTCGGCGCGGAGCGTCACGCTTTGCAGAAACAGGCGTATGCAAACCTCATCGAAGTGCATCCCGACTATGAAGCACTCATCCAATCCTTCATCGCCAGCGACCCCTTGCGGCCATTCCGTCTTGCGATAGACAGGGCACGGGCGCGCCTCGATACCGATCAGGCGCTGCAAGTTCTGGCCGAGCACGAGCAGGCGCGTGAACTCGAAATGGGTGGTCTGAGAGCAGCGCACGAAAACCATGTGCACTCGCTCAAGAGCGACATCGAAAAATACGCCGCAGCGCTGGCCCGGGCCGACGACTTCGTGCGCACCCGTGAACGGGAGCTTGCCGACATGGGGACCGAGCGGGAACAGTTGCACGCCGAGCGAGCCCGACTGCGGGATCAGCTGCACCAGCAGATCGGCCTTACCGAAGCGCTACAGCGCGAACTGGAGATCATCTACGCGAGTAGAACTTGGCGCTACACTCGCTTTTTGCGGAAAACTTGAACGCCGTATGCACATCTTCACCAGCATTACTTCGAATTACCTGCCCAAGGCCCGGGTACTGGCCGAATCCGTCAAACAGGTAAAGCCGGATGCGACATTTCATGTTGTACTCAACGATCGCCCACCGGAAGGCTTCGAGCTTGCGGATGAACCCTTCGACAACCTGATCCGGCTGGAGCAGCTACCGGTCGGCCGGGATCGCGCCTGGCTGTTCAAGCATACGGTGGTGGAACTGTGCACGGCCACCAAGGGGATGACCTTTCTCTACATCGCCGACTGGTTCAAGGCCGAACAAGTCTATTACCTGGACCCCGATATCGTGGTCTTCGATGGCCTGGACGCTCTCGAGCGACTGCTCGAATCCCATCGCATCCTGCTGACACCGCATCAGATCGAACCGGAAACCGAACCGGGCGCGGTCGCTGACAACGAGATTGCCAGCCTCAAGCATGGCATCTACAATCTGGGCTTCCTCGGCGTGCGACCGGTCGGTGAAGGCCGACGCTTTCTGGAATGGTGGGATAGTCGCCTGCGATTGTTCTGCTATGACGACATCCCTGGCGGCCTGTTCACCGACCAGCGCTGGGTCGATCTGGCGCCAGCGTTCTTCCAGGGCATACACATCCTTCGCGAGCCCCGGTTCAACGTGGCGACCTGGAACCTGACCCACCGGCAAGCAGCCGGCAATCTCGCCGACGGCATAACCATTAACGGCCAGCCACTCGCGTTTTATCATTTCTCCGGATTCGACGGCGGCGCCCAGGCGACCATGCTCAACAAGTACGGCAAGAACAGTCCGGCCCTGTTCGAACTGCGCAAGTGGTATATCGCTGCCTGTGAAGCCCGGGGACAGAGCGTACTGGGGAAACTCAGACCGGCGCTAGACTTCTTCGACGATGGAACGCCCATCGCGCGTCATCAGCGAGTACTGTATCGTGGCAGTCCGGATCTGCAGCGCCGTTTTCCGGACCCCTACGCGGTGAATTCCGGTCCGGCCTGTTACCGCGACTGGTACGCGACCCATATCGGCACGCCCGATTTGGCCAAGATGGACACCGGTACCGAATTGCGCGACGAATTGGCCATGGCCTTGCAAGAGCTGGACCTGATCAAGCGCTCGCGGAGCTGGCGGTTGGCCAGACTGATCGCGCGGACGGCCCATGGCTTCCGTCGCTAGAGCCTGCTCCTCGGCGCCCGAGCCGGACTGGTCCGCGTCGGAATGGGTCGTGATCTGGATCGGAGACCGGTGCGAGCAATCGGATCTCGCCCGAGTCCGAACCCTTTCGGCCGGACCGGTCGAGGAATGCGAGGAGCCGAACACGGACGGCGCCGCGCCCGACCCATTCACCATCGGCAGCCTGCGCCGCCTGCTGAATCTGTATCGCACCCCTTATCTGGTTCTGGTCCACGCCGGCCTGGCCCTGCCCGAATACTGGGACCGGCGGCTGGTTCTGGCCTGTCAGCAGAATCCGCCGGTAGCGGCCGTGTCCCCTCTCAACAACGCCAATCCGCTGATGGCTGTCGATCCCTCGGCCAGCGTCGACCAGGTCGCTGTCATCGATCGCCGTGCTTATGCACTGGGTAACCGTTGCAACTACCAGATGCCCGTCTTCTGGCCGGATTGCGTCTGTTTTTCGCGCGCGGCCCTGGATGCGATCGGAGAGCAACTGACCACCGCCCTCGCGGATTCCAAGGACTGGGCATGGCTGTGCGCCACCTTGAACACGGCGGGCTATGCCACGGCTGTCTGCGATCATGTCTATGTGCATGATGCCAGAGCCCCGGCCTCCGATGAACCACTACCGCCGGGTAGCGACGCCTATCTCATCGATCGGGTGCATCCGCTGAACGCCCTGCGCTATCATCTGCGCGACGCTCGCTCTCAAGGTCTGGACTGCGCCGATGCGCTACCCCCACGACCGGTTCAATTGCACGTGGTCCACAGTTGGGGGGGTGGTCTGGGACGCTGGGTAAACGACTATATCGCCGCCGATGGTTCCCGTCACAACCTGGTGCTGCGCTCCATCGGCATACCCGGCGTGTTCGGCGAACGTCTCGACCTGTGCACCCATTATCATTCCCACGAACCACTGCGTTCCTGGGTGCTCACCTATCCGATCCGCGCCACGGCGCTCGCCAACCTGCAGTACGCGGCAATCCTGCAAAGCATCATCGAGGAGTTCACCATCCAGGGGATCATCGTCTCCTCGCTCATCGGGCACAGCCTCGACGTGCTGCGCACCGACCTGCCGACGATACAGTTGCTGCATGACTATCATCCCTTCTGTCCCGCGCTCAACGTATGGTTCGGCCAAACCTGCCGCGACTGCACACCATCCCGACTCAGCGAATGCTTCGAGCGTAATCCCACCAACAGTTACTTCACCACCTCGTCCGCCAAGGAGTGGCTACCCTTGCGTGATGCCTATCTATCACTGATCGAGTCGGGTCGAATAAGGCTGACCGTACCATCGCCTTCGGTCCAGACCAATTTGCATACACTGGCTCCCCGGATACCCGTTGCATCGTTTACCGTGATTCCGCACGGCATTGTATGGCACACTGCCCAGGCTTGTGCGGAAAACCCGGAGGAACCCCGGCCCCTGCGTATCGTGATGCTGGGTAGACTGACGCCGCAGAAAGGCCGTGCCCTGCTGGAAAGCTTGCTGCCGACCATCAATCAACTGGGAGAAATCCACTTGCTCGGCTGTGGAGAGACCGGTCAGACCTTTGCCGCGCATCCGGGCGTCACCGTCACCGCACATTACCAGATTGACGAACTACCCGAACTGTTGCGGACCATCAGTCCCGACCTCGGTCTGCTGCTGTCCATCGTGCCCGAAACCTTCAGCTATACGCTCAGCGAGCTGCAAGCGGCCCATATCCCGGTTCTCGCCACGGCACTCGGCAGCTATCGAGATCGTATAGAAGAAGGGTTGACGGGATTTCTCAGCCCACCCGAACCCGACCAGTTGCGCCAACGCCTGCTGGAACTGAACGATGACCGTGACCTGCTTGGCGCGGTGCGTCGGAACCTGCGTGCCCTGCCCACCAGGGGATTGGGCGAGATGGTGGTGGACTACCATCGCCTGCTACCGATCGACCCGTATTCCCGCGAGGCCTATCTCGGGGCTCGGCAGGCCTATCAGCGGCAGGCACTGGACGCCCGGGCACTGCCCGTGTCGGTGCGTGGCGATCTGACCTATCGGCAAGCTCTGGCCGGATTCTTCCACTATACCCAGCGCAAGATCGAGGCATCACCACGCATCGGTCACTGGCGGAAAAGTCTACTCCTGCGGTTGACCCGGATATTGTCACGGGTTCTCACGGGTCAGCGCGCGGTGTGAGCCTTGAATCCGGACCCAGCTTTCGATGCCGTGGTGATCATCGTCAACTACAACGGTGGTTCCAATCTCCGCCGCTGCCTCAAGGCGCTCTCGGCACAGACTCGTGCTCCCAGGCAGGTCATCGTGATCGACAATGCCAGCAGCGACGACAGTACCGACTGCGTCCACGCCTGTCTGCCATCGACCAAACTGATCCGCGCCAACCGTAACCATGGGTTTGCACAGGCCAACAATCTCGCCGTGGCACGCGCGGTCGAGACCCGCTGGATCATAACCCTGAACCCTGATGCCTTCCCGGCAAGCGACTGGCTGGCCAGTCTGGAGCATGCCGCCCGTCGCTATCCCGAGTACACGATGTTCGCCTGCCGCCTGCTCATGGCCGACGATCCGGAGCGACTGGACGGTGCCGGGGACAGCTATCACATGTCCGGATATGCCTGGCGCCGTCACCACGGTGAAGCGGTCACCCCCGCCGATGAACCCTGTGAAGTGTTCTCCCCTTGCGGGGCGGCCGCCATGTTCCGACGCAGCGTGTTCATTCAATCGGGCGGCTTCGACGAGGATCTGTTCTGCTACATGGAGGATGTCGATCTCGCTTTCCGACTGCGGCTGCTCGGCGAACGCTGCCTGTACGTCCCCGCGGCGCGGGTGCTGCATGTGGGCTCGGGCATTACCGGTCATCGGAGCGACTTCAGCACCTATCACGGTCACCGCAATATGGTCTGGGTGTTCTTGCAGAACATGCCGGGCCCGCTGCTCTGGCGTTACCTCCCGGTATTCACCCTGGCCAATGTCGCGGCCCTGGCCGTCGGCCTGCTGCGCGGGCAGTTCCTGACCATCGTCAAGGCCAAGACCCATGCCCTCCGCCAGCTCCGCCGGTGCATGGGTAAACGCAAGGCGATACAGGCCGGTCGGCGGATTTCGGCGACCGACATCAAGCCGGCGATCGACCGCAGCTGGCTCCCCAAGAAACGACTAACGCATACCATCTTGCCGGTTAATCAACGGAAAACCCCCTGACCATGCGGAACTCATGATGGACAGCCACCAGGAAAACGCTCTCGATACCCCCTTGCGCGAGGTGCTCGCCGTGATGCAACAGCGCATCATGACCCAAAGCCGCTACTTCGGTATCCCCACCCTCAAGTCGCCGGTGGATTTCTGGATCTATCAGGAACTCCTGTACGAGTGCCGCCCGGATGTCATCATCGAGATCGGCAATTACCATGGCGGCAGCGCACTGGCACTGGCGCATCTCTGCGACGCCCTGGGTCAGGGCCGGGTCATCGCGATCGATATCGACCAGGGTGCCATAGACCCCGGGGTGCGCGCCCATGACCGCATCACCCTGGTGGAGGGCGATGCCTGCGAGCGGTTTCCGACCGTCAAGCGGATGCTCCAGCCCGGGGAGTCGGTGCTGGTGATCGAGGACAGCGCCCACACCTTCGACAATACCCTGAGGGTCATGGAAACCTACGGCAAGCTGGTGCTGATCGGCGGTTACCTGAT
>CAYMHN010000023.1:13874-14874 GCA_964390235.1 uncultured Candidatus Competibacteraceae bacterium | reverse complement strand
CCCTCAACTCGCCCGCGCCAGCGGGCGCTCCAGGGCGTCGCGCTCCAGCAGCAGGCCGTCGCGCAGGGTCAGCCCCACCCGTTGCCCCTCGGCCACCTCCAGCTGCTTGTCGCCGGTGATGCGCAGCACCTGGTCGGCCAGCAGTACCCGGTATTCCTTGGCATGGCCCAGAAAACTGCTCATTTCCACCTCGGCGGCGATGCCGTTGCCCTCGGGGTCGATGGCGATGTCCTCCGGGCGCACCGCCAGCAGTACCTCCTCGGCCTCGGGCACGAAGGGCGGGCGCGGCAGGCTGCACTGCTGGCCGTCGGCCAGGATCAGCCGGATCGGATCGGCATCGCCGTCGGCCAGCCGGCAGGGCAGATAGTTCACCGTACCGATGAAATCCAGCACGAACTGGGTGGCCGGGCGGCGGTAGATATCGCCGGGGCCGGCCAGCTGGTGGATGCGCCCGGCGCTCATCACCGCGATTCGGTCGGACATGGCCAGGGCTTCGGTCTGGTCGTGGGTGACGTAGAGGATCGGCAGACCGGTTTCCTTCTGGATCAGTTTCAGCTCGGCGCGCATCTGCTCGCGCAGTTTGGCGTCCAGATTGGACAGCGGCTCGTCCAGCAGCAGTACCGTGGGTTCCAGGGCCAGCGCCCGACCTAGCGCCACCCGCTGCTGCTGGCCGCCGGACAGCTGGCTGGGCATGCGCCGGTCCAGGCCCTGCATGCCGAGGATCTCCAGCACCCGCGCCACCCGTTCCTCGATGGCGGCGCGCGACTGGCGCCGCACCTTGAGCGGATAGGCGATATTGTCGAACACGTTCATGTGCGGCCACACCGCGTAGCTCTGGAACACCATGCCGATGGCGCGGTGATTGGGCGGCAGATCGATGCGTCGGGTCCGGTCGAACACCAGCTGACCGCCGATCTGTATGGTGCCGCTGTCGGCGCTTTCCAGACCGGCCACGCAGCGCAGGGTGGTGGTCTTGCCGCACCCAGAGGGACCCACCAAC
>CAYMHN010000023.1:3693-13864 GCA_964390235.1 uncultured Candidatus Competibacteraceae bacterium | reverse complement strand
TCGTTCTCGCCGATGGCGAAGCTGACATCATCGACCGCGCGGACCTCGCCGAAACGCTTGCACAGCCCGCTGACTTCGACGATGGTGGTCATGGTTTCCCCTTCGCGGCGCGGCGCTCTTCCAGCCGGGCCAGCAGTTGGGTGAACAGATAGAGGATCAGGATCACCGGCAGGGTCAACGCGGCCAGCGCGCTGGCGCGGCCGGTGAAGCCGGAGTCCTGCATCAGGAAGATCCACACGCCGATGGTCTCCGAGCCCGAGGTCCAGATCAGCACCGACACGGTCAGTTCGTTGAAGGCCGAGATGAAGATCAGCACCCAGCCGGCGATCATGCCGGGTCGCAGCAGCGGCAGGGTGATGTCCTTGAGGGTGCGCAGCCGGCTGGCCCCGGCGGTCATCGCGGCTTCTTCCAGCGAGCTGTGGATCTGCTGCAGGGTGGCGCGGGTCGATTGCAGGCCGAAGGCCATGTAGCGCATCAGATAGGCGACCAGCAGGATCCAGATGGTACCGTACAGGGTGGGGCCGATGGGCGGATTGCTCCAGGCCAGGATCATGCTGACCCCGATCACCGAGCCGGGCAGGGCGAAGGGGATGATCCCGGCCACGTCCAGCCAGCCGGCGCCGCGCAGCCTCGCCTTGATCGTCAGATAGGAGATCAGCGCGGTGGCGATGACCAGGATGGTCGCGGCGGAAAATGCCAGGATCAGACTGTTGATGATGCCGCGCTGGGCCGCCGGGGTGTTCAGCACCGCGCGGTAGTGATCCAGCGACAGATTGGCCCAGGTCAGCTCCGCGCCCCAGAAGCGCAGGAACGAGGTCAGGGTCAGGGCGAACAGCGGCAGCAGCACGATGACCAGCACCAGCAGCGTCAGGCCGGCAATCACTGGTGCGCGCCAGCGACCCAGCTTGATGACGTTGGGGATCACCGACTTGCCGGCCACCACGGCGTAGCGGTCGCCGTGGCCCTCGGCGCGGCGGAAGCCGATCATGGCGATCAAGGCCATGCCGACCAGCAGCATGGACATGGTGGTGGCCAGCGGCATGTTGGGGATGGTCAAGGCCTCGTAGATCCGGGTGGTCAGCACGTAGAACTGGGCGCGCAGGCCGAGCACCGCCGGGATGCCGAAATTGTCGATCGAGGACACGAAGGCCAGCAGGGCACCGCCCAGGATGGCGGGTCGGACCAGGGGCAGGGTGATGTCGCGCATCACCCGCCAGGGACCGACCCCCGAGGTGCGGGCGGCCTCTTCCAGGCTGGAATCCATGCGCTGCAAGGCGCCGGCCACGGTGATGAACACGAAGGGGTAATTCGACACCGCCAGCACGAACACGATGCCGCCCGGCGAGTAGATGTTCCAGGGTACGGTGAAGGTGCCGAACAGACCCTTGTAGGCCTGCGAGATCAGCCCCACCGGCCCGGCCAGCTGCACCCAGCCCATGGCCGAGAACAGCGGCGGGATGGCGAACGGTAGCACCAGCAGCACCCGCCACAGGTTCTTGGCCGGGATGTCGGTGCGCTGCACCAGAAAGGCGCTGAACACGCCGATGATCGTCGCCAGCAGCGTCGCGATCACCGACACCCAGACCGAATTCCACAGAGCGAGGTAGTTGCGCCGCTGCAGGAAGACCTGCTGGTAATTGGCCAGCGAGAACTCGCCCTGCACCAGAAAGCTGCGCAAGGCCACTTGCAGCAGCGGGTAGACCACCACGATCGATACGAACAGCGACAGCACCACGAACAGCACGTAGCGGTGGTCGAACAGCCGGGCCAGCGGACCCGGCATGACGCCGGGTCCGGCGCGGCTAACCGTGGACATCATCTGCTAGCCGTAGGGTGCGCACCGCGCACCAACATGATCGGTGCGCGGTGCGCACCCTACAGGCTTGGTGGTGAAGGGGATCAATACAGATCCGCAAACCGCTCGCGCAGCTCGGGGCCATGTTCGGCCAGCCATTCGTCGTCGGTTGGCAGGGCGACGATCTCGCCGCTGGGCAGGCCGGCCGGCGGATCGATGTCGCCACGCACTGGCATGAAATGCCGATCGACCAGTATCTGCTGGCCTTCCGGGGACAGGATGAAGTCCAGGAACACCCGCGCCGCTTCGACATTGGGGGCGTTCTTGCCGATGGCCAGCGGGCTGGGCAGGGCCAGTACCCCGTCCTCGGGGAAGGCGAAGGCGACCGGGGCACCCTTGGCGGCCTCGGCGGCCATGATGTAGTCGATGCCCTGGATCACGGCGAACTCACCGCTGGTGACCCCGCGGGTCACGTCACCGGTGCCGCGCACCACCTGCACGCCGGCCGCCTTGGCCTGCTCGAACCATTCCCAGCCGAGGTCCTCGTTCTGCACGAAAGCACCCAGCAGGTTGAAATTGGTGCCGCTGTGCAGCGGACTGGCCATGGCGGCGCGCGGCCCCCATTCCAGAAACTCGGCCCAGGTCCGCGGCACCTGGTCGGGCGCCACCAGATTGGTGTTGTAGCCTATGCCCATGTGGTGCACCCGGCCGGCGAAGTAATGGTTGTCCTCGTCCTTCAGCCCCGGCAGCAGGGCGTCGGCATGCGGGCTGTCGTAGCGCTGCAACCAGCCGGCTTCCTTGAGGTTGAGGAACAGCGCCGGATTGGCGGCCCAGATCACGTCGGCGCGCAGGTTGCCGGCCTCGATCTCGGCGAAGATCCGTTGCTCCAGTTCGACGCTGCCGGAATACAGCAGATCGACCCGGATATCCGGGTGGCGGGCGTGGAACTCCTCGATGATGGGCTCGACCACGTCGAGCACCATGGACGAGTAGAAATTGACCGTGCCGGACTGGGCCAGGGCCGGGGTGCCGATGACGGAAGCGGCCAGCAGCGTGCTGGCGATGAGGGATCGGATTTGCATGGTGGTGTCCTCCAGGTTGCTTGACGTAACGTTCTAATTAATCACAACGATGTTACGGCATTATTATCACAAGGCGTGCCCATGGCGCGCGATGCCGTATTATGCGCATTTCGGCCGCCCAAGGCCATGCCAACCGAACCCGGCCTCATGCTTGCCAGTCTGCCGATGTATGATTTGCCCGAGCTGCGTCCGGCCACCGATGCGTGGTGGGCCGGACTGGCCAGCGCCCTGCGCCGGCAGGGTATGACCGGGGTGCCCGAACAGCTGTCGCGGGATGGCGGATTCGGTGCCGAATGGCGGGATTCCGGTCTGCTGCTCAGCCAGTGCTGCGGCTGGGATCTGAGCCATGAGCAGGCCGGCTGGCTGCAAGTGGTGGCGACCCCGGTCTATGTCGCACCGGGCTGTAGCGGGTCCCGTTACCGCAGCCTGTTCATGGTGCACGGGGACGATTCGGCCCGGCATCTGGTCGATCTGCGCGGGCGTCGCTGCGCGGTCAATATGATCGGTTCGCAGTCCGGCTACAACGCCCTGCGTTACGCGCTGGCGCCGCTGGCGCGCGGGCAGCGGTGCTTCACGACGGTGATCGAGACCGGCAGTCACGCGGCTTCGCTGGCGGCCGTGCAGTCCGGCCGGGCCGATCTCGCGGCCATAGATTGCGTAACCTTCGCCCTGCTGGAGCGTCATCGGCCGGCGGCGACGATGGGTCTGCGGCTGCTGGCTTATAGCCGCAAGGCACCGGCGCTACCCTATGTGACCCGGATCGGCTTGCCGCCCGAGCTGTTGATGGCTTTGCGGGCTGCTCTGGTACAGGCGCTGAATGACCCCGCGCTGGCAGCCGCACGGGAGGCGCTATTGATCGGCGGATTCGAGGTGCTGCCGGCGGCGGCCTACCGGTATATTCTCGATCAGGAACGACGGGCCGGCCGGTTGGGCTATCCGCGGCTGGTCTGATGGATCAAGCGGGGCAGGGCAGCGCCGAGCAGTCGGCGGACCTTGGTCATGCCGCTGTCCAGCTCGCGGCGGATGGCGTCCATGGTGATCGGAGCGGGACTTTTGCCAGCCGCCCGGTTCACCACCAGCGAGCAGCCCGTGTAGTCCATGCCCAGTTCCCGGGCCAGGGCGGCCTCCGGCATGCCGGTCATGCCGACGATATCGCAGCCGTCACGCTCCATGCGGCGGATTTCGGCGGCGGTTTCCAGGCGTGGCCCCTGGGTGGCGCCGTAGACCCCGTACTCGCGCACTTCCAACTCGATCTCCCGAGCGGCGTCGAGCAGAGCCACGCGCAATGCGTCGCTGTACGGCCAGGTGAAATCGATATGCTCGACCGTCGCCGTCGGGCCGTCATGGAAGGTATGCCGGCGGTCATGGGTGTAATCGATCAACTGGTCCGGGATCACGATCCGGCCGGGATCCATGGCCGGGGTGATGCCGCCGACGGCGGTCACGGCGACGATGCGCTCGACCCCGGCCTGGTGCAGCGCCCACAGATTGGCGCGGTAGTTGATGCGGTGCGGAGGCAATCCATGCGCATCGCCATGACGGGCCAGGAACACCAGTTCATGGTCCTGGAATCGACCGAAGCTCAGCGGGGCCGAGGGCTCGCCATACGGAGTGGTCGGGGTTTCACGGCGCTCGATCGCCAGTCCTTCCAGTCGATCCAGCCCGGTGCCGCCGATCAGGGCCAGCATCACAAGCCCTTGACAGCATATATTGCCGGTAGGTTACGCCAGTATTCCTTGTAATCCATGCCGCAGCCGAACACGTAGCGGTCTTCGACCTCCAGGCCGATGAAATCGATCTTGAGATCGACCTTGCGATCGTGCCGCTTGTTGACCAGGGCAGCGCAGTAGACGGCCGCCGCGCCGTTGGTTTCCAGCTCGTCGACGATGGCTTTCAGGGTATGGCCCTCATCGAAGATGTCGTCGATGACCAGCACGGTGCGGCCGGCGAAGTCGACGCCGGGGCGGGCCACCCAGTTGATTTCGCCGCCGCTGGTGGCCCCCCGGTAGCGACTGACATGCAGGTAGCTGATCTGGAACGGGAAGCTCATGTGCATGAACAGCAGGCTGGCCGGGATCAGGGCGCCGTGCATGACCACCAGGACCAGGGGGTCGGTATCGGCCAGCTTTGCGGTAATCGCCTTGGCCATGTGCTGGACCGCGGTATCGACCCGCTCCGGGGAACAGAGCAGATCGGCTTCTTGCAGCACGGTTCGCGCCTGTGCGGCGTTGATGTCGGTCATGGCTTGCTCAGTAGGTCAGGGTTACGGTCTTGTCGTCCATGGCTTCGCTGACGATGTACGCGCCGCCCACGGTTTCCTCGACTTCGGGGATCAGGTCGCCGTGGCCTTTCTCTAGAACATTGGCGCAAATCTTGAACCTGACCCCGGCCTCATGGGCTTCCTGAATCAGTTGGTAGAGCGTCTTGTCGCCCGAAGCCTGGATCCGCTCCGCCACGCCCTTGACAGCCAGTTCTCCCGAGCGCCCGGTCAGCACGATCTCGACATCGTATTCCATCGCGGCGGCGACGGTAGCCTGAAAGATCGGTGCGCTGACCTCGTTGGGGTGGCGGGGGTCGGAGTTGACCATGATGATCAACAGCTTGTCAGCCATAGCGGCTCTCCGCGGCAGGATGAGGAAGATAGAGTAAAACGCGCCGCTGCCGGCGGGTCAACCCTGATCATGGCGGCGCATCCTCGCCTGACAGCAATTCCAGCCGGCCGAGTTCCTGACATACGGTCTGCCAGCGTTCGTCGGCCCGCAGTGCCGCCAGATCGGTGGGAGTGCCGCGTCCGTGCAAGCGGATACGGCGCGCCCGGGCGGCGGGATCGGTATCATCGAGTGGGGTGTCCAGTATGGCGATGCCGGCCTTGCGGTCATTGCAGGCCAGCACCAGATCGCAGCCGGCCTCCAGCGCGGCGGCGGCACGCTCCGCCGGATCGCCGGCCCAGGCGGCGCCAGCCATGTCCAGATCGTCACTGATGATGGCCCCCTGAAAGCCCAGTTGGCCGCGCAGAATCCGTTGCAGCCAGATAACGGAAAAGCCCGCCGGGCGTTGATCGATCCGCGGGTAGATCACATGGGCCGGCATGATGGCGGGCAAACCATAATGGATCAGGCGTTCGAAAGCCAGCAGATCCTCGGTGACCAGATCGGCATAGCGCCGCTCGTCGACCGGGATTTCATGATGTGAGTCGGCGCGGATCGCGCCATGTCCGGGGAAATGCTTGCCGACGGCGGCCATGCCGGCTTCGCGCATGCCATGCATGAGTGCGCCGGCCAGTTCCGCCACGATCTGTGGATCGCGATGCAAGGCGCGGTCACCGATGACCATGCTGACTCCATAGTCCAGATCCAGTACCGGCGCGCAGGCGAGATCGATCCCGACGGCGCGCAGTTCGGCCGCCAGCAGCCAGCCGCAGTCGCGGGCCAGTTGGCGGGCTCGCTGGGGCTCACGGTCATACAAGTGGCCGAATCTTCGGGCGGCCGGCAAGCAGGTGAAGCCGTCGCGCAAGCGCTGGACACGGCCGCCCTCATGATCGACGGCGATCAATAACCGGGGCTGGCGCAGTGCGCGGATGGCCGTGGTCAGTTCGCCGATCTGCCGGGGGTCGCGATAATTGCGCTGAAACAGGATCACACCGCCGACCAGGGGATGGAGTAGCAGTTCGCGTTCCGCAGCGTCCAGTTCCGCCCCCTGGAGGCCGAGCATGACCGGACCTAGAGGCATGTCAAGAAAATGCAAACAATAGTAAAAATCATGGTCTGGGGCGCAGTCCATCCCTTCCGGATGGGCAAACCGCTTGATTCGACACGGTCCAAAGCGCTACTCTAGCCTTTAGCAATGGCGTCTTGCATGATAAAGCCGCTGGTAGTGAGCACACATCCCAAGGTGTTTCCCGAAAGCCATTTTGTCGCTTCAAGAATACCTGAAAAACGGCCTGTTTCGTCAGTCATGGTGCCCGAGTTCCACAAGATCGGTAACGCCTTGCCGATGAGAAGCCGGCATCCGGCCCTCCAACGGTCGGATACCGCCCATGCGGGCGTCGTAGCACGGTAGTCATGCCTTCCGACAAGCCGGCGGTACTGATCATCAGTAGCGATTCCGAAAGCCGGCAACTGATCCACGACAGTGTGCGATCCACCGTCGAGTTGGTGACGGAGGCGACCGATGCCCACACCGGCCTGCTCATGCAGCAACGCGATCACCCGGGGATTGTGTTCTGCGATCTGGACCTGCCGGATGCGGGTGGTTACATGGTTCTGGAAGCGCTGGGCCCGGGGGCGCCGACCAGCCCCAAGATCATCGCATTCAGCGGCAGTTCCGCCGCCGCCACCGCGGTGCGCGCCTTTCGCCTGGGCGCGGTCGATTATCTGATCAAGCCGCTGAGCGATCCCGTCCCGTTGCGCGATGCCCTGAACCGGGTGTTGCGGCGCGATGTGGCACAAGATCGAATGGACCAGCAGGTGCGCGACCTGGAGCAGGCCAATGTGCTGTTGGAAAAGAACCTCCAGCTGTTGCGCGATGACGAGGAATCCGGGCGGCGCTTGCAGTTCCAGCTGCTGCCCCCCGAGCGGCAGCAGTTCGGGGTTTTCAAGTGCAGCCACCGCTTGTGGACCTCGCTCTATCTGAGTGGTGATTTCGTCGATTATTTCAAGATCGACGAGGAGCATACCGGTTTCTACATCGCCGATGTCGCCGGTCATGGCGCCTCGCCCGCGATGATAACCGTCCTGCTGAAGACCTACATGAACCGCTATCTGGAACTGTACCGTCAGTCCAAGAGTCGCGGCATCCTCGATCCGGGACGCATTTTCAGCCGGATCAACCGAAATATGTTGAAAAGTGACCTCGGCAAGCACCTGACCATGTTCTACGGCGTACTGGTGCATGCGGACAATCGGCTCCATTATGCCAACGCGGGTCAGTATCCTTATCCCATTCTCTACGACGGTGGACGGGCCAGTTTCCTGGAAAGCCGGAGCAAGCCCTTGGGGCTGTTCGATTTTGCCGAGTATCGGTCGACTTCCCTGGCCTTGCCGGAAAAATTCTCGCTGACCCTGTTGTCGGATGGAATTCTGGAATTGCTGCCACAGTCTCAATTAACAGATAAACTGGCATATTTGTTGGATATGTTTAGTAACCCAAACACTACGTTGACGTCCTTGAGCAAACGTCTGGGCTTGACCGGGACCAAGGCTTTACCGGATGACGTAACCTTGCTGCAAATCAGACGAGGCTTTTGACGCTATGGCTGTCGGTGCCATTTTTTACGCCAAGCAGGACGACGCTTACATTCTCAAGTTTGTAGGCGATATCCGCTATACCATGAGTTGCGCCCTGGACCAGTTCCTCGAACGCTTGTTCGCGCGAGGTGATTTCAATTCCATAGCCATCGATCTGACCGAGACCAGCGCCATCGACAGCACCAATCTGGGCCTGTTGGCCAAGATCGCCAATTACACCCACAGCCGCTTCCACAGAAAGCCGCTGCTATTGTCGAGCAGCAACAATGTCAACGCCATTCTCGATAGCATGGGCTTCGACGATGTGTTCGAAATGTGCCGCGATCCCGACTGCCGCAACTGCCCGCGCACGGCGCAGATGCTGGAGATCGACGAGCCGAGCAAGGAAGAGATGGCGCGTACCATGCTCGACGCCCACTGCGTGCTGAGCGATCTCAACGAGCAGAATCAGCGCGAATTCAAACAGGTGGTGGGTACTTTGCGGAACCGGATCACCGGCACCTGAGAGCTAGCGGATCCCGCTCACTCACCACTGCCGGTAAGGGCGCTTTACCAGACTGGCGTTGAGATAACGCGGATCATCGGTCACTTCGGTGCCCACCCAGGGCGGCAAAACCACATCCTCGGCCGGATCATCAAGCTCCACCTCGGCGATGACCAGGCCCAGATTGTCGCCTTCGAACACGTCGATTTCCCAGGTATGGCCTTCGTGGCGCAACCAGTAGCGGGTTTTTTCAAGCAGCGGGTGCTGGCACAGATTGTTCAGCATCTGGTCGGCGTCGGCCCGGGGGATGGGGTATTCGAATTCGGCACGGCTCATCCCCCGAACCGGCCCCTTGACCGTCAACCAACCCTCGCTACCCGCTGTTCGCACCCGCACGGTCAGCCGTTGCTCGTTGGCCAGATAGCCCTGGCGGATCCGGGCCGAGCTGTGGATCCTCGAGAACCAGTCGCGGTTGCGAACCAGAAACTTGCGCTCGATCTCGACGCCCATTATTCGTCGGTCACGCAACCTTCGGAAGCGGTCTTGACGGTCTTGATGTATTTGAACAGGGTGCCGCGCGCCGCCTTGTAGGGCGGCATGGCCCACCCGGCGCGGCGCCGCTCCAGCTCCGCCTCGCTGAGGTTCACCGACAGGCTGTTGGTCACCGCGTCGATGGTCACGATGTCGCCGTCCTCGATCAGGGCGATCGGCCCCCCTTCCTGGGCCTCGGGTACGATATGACCGATGATGAAGCCGTGCGAGCCGCCGGAGAAGCGACCGTCGGTCAGCATGGCGACGTCCTGGCCCAGGCCGGCGCCCATGATGGCCGAGGTGCAGGTCAGCATCTCCGGCATGCCGGGGCCGCCCTTGGGGCCTTCGTAACGGATCACGATCACGTCGCCTTTCTGGATCTTGCCGTCTTCCAGGGCGTGCAGCATGTCTTCTTCCTGATCGAACACCCGCGCCGGGCCGCTGAAGTGCAGGCCTTCCTTGCCGGTGATCTTGGCCACCGCGCCGCCGGGCGCCAGGTTGCCCTTGAGAATGCGGATATGGCCGCTGTCCTTGATCGGCTGCTCCAGCGGCCGGATGATGGTCTGACCCTCGGTCAGATCGGGCAGATCGGTCAGGTTCTCGGCCAGCGTCCTGCCGGTCACGGTCAGGCAGTCGCCATGCAGCATGCCCTTGGCTAGCAAGTACTTGAGCACCGCCGGCACGCCGCCGACCTTGTGCAGGTCTTCCATCACGTACTTGCCGCTGGGCTTGAGATCGGCGATGAACGGCACTTGGTCGCTGAAGGTCTGGAAATCGTCGATGGTCAGTTCCACGCCCACCGCCCGGGCCATGGCGATCAGGTGCAGCACCGCATTGGTCGAACCGCCCAGGGCCATGACGATGGCGATCGCGTTCTCGAACGCGTTCCGGGTCATGATGTCGGCGGGCTTGATGTCTTGCTCCAGCAGCTGCCGCAATGCCTGGCCGGCGCGCATGCATTCCTCCAGCTTGGCCGGATCGGTGGCCGGGGTGGAGGAACTGTAGGGCAGACTCATGCCCAGGGCCTCGATCG
>CAYMHN010000023.1:0-3683 GCA_964390235.1 uncultured Candidatus Competibacteraceae bacterium | reverse complement strand
TGTTGGCGGTGTACATGCCGCCGCAGGCGCCGGCGCCGGGGCAGGCATGGTGCACGATGTCGCTGCGCTGCTCCTCGTCGATCGCCTTGGCCAGGAACTGGCCATAACTCTGGAAGGCCGAGACGATGTCGATCGGCTCGCCCTTGCGCGAGCAGCCGGGCTTGATGGTGCCGCCGTAGACCATCAGCGCCGGGCGGTTGACCCGGGCCATGGCCATGATCACGCCCGGCATGTTCTTGTCGCAGCCGGGCACGGTGATCAGTCCGTCATACCACTGGCCGCCCATCACCGTTTCGATGGAATCGGCGATCAGGTCGCGCGATTGCAGCGAGTAACTCATGCCGGGCGTACCCATGGAGATGCCGTCCGACACGCCGATGGTATTGAAGCGCATCCCCACCAGTCCGGCGGCGATCACCCCTTCCTTGATCCGGGTGGCCAGGTCCAGCAGATGCATATTGCAGGGATTGCCGTCGTACCAGACGCTGGCGATACCCACCTGGGCCTTGTCCAGGTCCTTGTCTTTCAGGCCGGTGGCGAACAGCATGGCCTGGGAGGCGCCCTGCGACTTGGGCTGGGTGATGACGGCGCTGACGCGGTTGAGTTTCTTGTCGGTCATGGGTGCTGCTGGAAATCTATTGTCTGGAGATGATCCAAGCCTAACGGATCGGCCGGAGGTTGGGAATAGCGGAGGTGGCGTGAATCATGCTGAGATTGCTTGAATACTCGTACAGTCATACAATTTCGTAATACATTGACGATGCCTGACACCATGCCAATTTCCGTCCGATTGGATGTCGAGCTGGAACAAGCCATGCGGCGCTACCTGAGCCACCATCAGGTGGCGACATCCGAATTCATCCGTGACGCGATTCGGGAAAAACTCGATCGGGAGGCACGGGAGCCGGGAGCGTATCAGCTCGGCCGCGAATTATTCGGTCGTTACGCCAGCGGGGATGACGATCGGAGCATTAACCGCAAGGCACTGCTGAAGCAACGGCTCCGTGAACGCCATGGTCGTTGACAGGTGAAGAAGACGGACATCCCGTAACGGATGTCCGTCGCTGCCGGAATGAGTCAATCGCTGGTGACCAGATGGCGACCTTCTTCCACGACGGTTTTGTTCTGCAAGGCGTACCAGCCGAACAGACCGGCCATCAGTATATAGCCCAGGACGAAGTCGGGCGCGGCATTGAAGGCCAGGCTCGGCGCATGGATCAAGCCGATGAAGGACAGACCGGCGCTGATCAGGGCGAACACCACCGCGCGATTGAAGTGGCGGTCGATCACACAGGCGGTCATGGCGCCGATCATCATGGCGGTGAACATGGCGCCCTGACCGAGCGGCACGATACCCTCCGAAATACCCGCCACCACCTCGCCGGCGCCCCGGCTGAAGCGGGTCATCACGTAGTTGGCGAAGTAGGGCAGCATGGCGATGGCCACGGCCGGGAAGTATTTCTTCTCGTTGGCTTCGAAGGCGGTGGAGATCATCGACACCCCGACGAATACCAGGATCGGCGCCACCACGGCAACCGGGATGATGGCGGCCATGGCGGCGATCAGCCCGAACATGGCGGCCAGCAGATAGACCGCGCCATTGAGAATGCTGTAGCCGCAGCCCGCGCCCATCCACTTGGAGCCCACCGAGGCAATGTAGACCGTGGTCGGGAATATGCCGCCGAACAGCGCGCCCAGCATGGTGCCCACACCGTCGGCGGCCTGGCACTCGCGCACATCGTACTTGTCGCCCAGCGATTCCATGGCCTCGACGTTGTTCATGGTCTCGATAGCGTTGTACAGAGTGATCGGCAAGACCACGGTGAGCACGCCGATCATGGCCCCGAACAGATAACCGATGCCCTCGAAGCCGGCGAACGTGGGCAGGACCGGGTAGAAGCCGATATGCGACAGTCCTTCGGCGATCCTGCCCGGTTCCGCTTGGCCCAGTACATAGGCCAGCAGCGTGCCGATAACGATGGCGAACAGCGAGGCTGGCATGCGGAACGGCAATGCCAGGCCGCCGATGATGCCGACGATGATGACCGCCAGTACCAGCAAGCCGATCATCGGCATCTCCAGGGTCTTGAACAGCATCTCCCCGGCGATGAAGGTCAGGGCCACGCCCGCCACCGCCCCCAGCATGGCCGCCCGCGGCAGGTTGCGCTTGATCCAGCGGCCGGCGAAGCTGACCAGGGCCTCGATCAAGCCACTGAGAAAGCAGGCACCGACGGCGATCTTCCAGGCCAGCTCGGCGTCCCCGGTCAGCGTCTTGGCCGGTAGTACCACCCCGAACAGGAACACGAACATCACCGGCGTGCTGATGCCGTAGGCCAAGGCGGTGACATCGCTGCGGTTTTCCCTACGCGCCAGCCGCCGGGCGGTGTAGGCATAGTAGAAATTGCCCGCCAGCACCGCGATGGCGGCGCCCGGCAGTACCTGACCGAACACGATATCGGCCGGAAAACCCATGCCCAGCATGGCGATGGCGATGATGACGAAGTTGGCCGCATTGTTCTGGAACAGGGCGAAGAAGGCGTCGATATCCTGCTTCTTGAACCAGGGGTAGTGGACAGTCTGCGTAGCCATGATCGGATTCCTTTGGTTTAGGTAGATAATATGAAAATATTTTCTATTTTGAATAATACTGATCGATCGATCGCTTGGAGTAGCAGAGAAAAACGTGCGGCCGCTGTCAAAAAGGCAACGCATGTATCATTCAGGTTGCCCGCCACTTGATCGAACAGCCGATGCTCGGCGTCTGCTCGGCCGGCCCCTGGCCGGTGCGGGCCACCTGTAGCATCGCCTCGACCAGTTCGCGCCGGGTATTCGGTGCTTCCGGGTTGCGGCCCGTGGCGTCCAGGCGGCCGCGGTATTGCAGTTCCAGCGCCTGGTTGTAGCCGAAGAAATCCGGGGTGCAGATCGCGCCATACGCTTTGGCGACTTCCTGGGACTCGTCGAACAGATACGGAAAGGGAAAGTCGAACTGCTCGGCGACTTTCCGCATGTTCTCGAACGAGTCCTCCGGATAGGCGTCCGGGTCGTTGGACATGATGGCCACGCAGCCGATGCCCTGTTCCCGCAGCTCGCGGCAGTCGCGCACCAGCCGCTCGCGGATCGCCTTGACATACGGGCAGTGGTTGCAGATGAACATCACCAGCAGCCCCTTGGGGCCGGCGCAGTCCTTGAGTGTCCAGGTCTTGCCGTCGACGCCGGGCAGGGCGAAGTCGATGGCTGCCTGGCCGAAATCGCAGATCGGGGTTTGCTGGGCCATGGTCGGTCTCCTGTGCGGTTGTCAATGGATTCAGTCTACCTGACCCGCCGATCGCGTTCAGGTTCTGCGGGCCAGCCAGCGGGCCGCCAGACGGTCGATGATGGGCCAGGGCAGGGGCAGGCGCTGGTCGTTCCAGTGCATCGAGTCCAGATACGGGTTGAGGTAGGGATCGCGCGCGATACCATGCCGCGCCAGCAGTGCCTGCTGCAAGCCCGGGTCGGGCAAGGGCAGCGGGAAGGGGGAGAGGAAATCGGCGAACGGCGTGAAGCTCACCCGCCAGCCGCGCTGGCGTGCGCGCAGACACCAGGCCAGGGTGCGAGCGGCTGGTGCGTCTCCTGCGTCGAGCAGTTCGGCCAGCCGCGGACCGGCGATGGCCAGGGCCGCCGGAGCCAGCGCCAGGCAGTCGCGC
>CAYMHN010000022.1:0-15136 GCA_964390235.1 uncultured Candidatus Competibacteraceae bacterium | reverse complement strand
TCCTGGAAGTCAACCCACGCGCCTCGCGCACCGTGCCGTTCGTGTCCAAGGCCACCGGCCGCCCGCTAGCCAAGATCGCGGCCCGCTGCATGGCCGGGCGCAGCCTGGTCGATCAGGGCGTGAGCGGCGAAATCGTCCCGCCTTATTTCGCCATCAAGGAATCGGTATTTCCGTTCGTCAAGTTCCCCGGTGTCGATCCGCTGCTGGGGCCGGAAATGAAATCCACCGGCGAGGTGATGGGCGTGGGGCGCTCCTTCGGGGAAGCCTTCGCCAAATCGCAGCTGGCCGCCGGCAACGCCCTGCCTGTCGGGGGTACCGCTTTCGTCAGCGTGCGCGACGCCGACAAGCCGGCGATCGTCGAGATCGCTACTACCCTGGCCGGACATGGTTTCCAACTGATCGCCACCAAGGGCACGGCGGCCTTGCTGAGTGCCCACGGCATCGCCTGCGAACCGATCAACAAGGTCAACGAAGCCCGACCCAATATCGTTGATCGGATCAAGAACGGCGAGGTTCATCTGATCATCAACACCACCGAAGGCCGCCAGGCGATCGCCGATTCCTATGCGATCCGCCGCGCAGCCCTCACCCACAAGATCAGCTACACCACCACGCTGGCCGGCGCCCGGGCCACCGCCCAGGCCCTGAACGCGCTCGGCGAGCATGTTTATCGCCTACAGGATTTGCATAGGGAGCTAGCACCATGACCAAGGTCCCCATGACCGTCGCCGGGGCGGAGCGGCTGCGCGCGGAACTCAAGCAGCTCAAGACCGAAGCCCGACCCGGGGTAATCGCCGCGATCGCCGAAGCCCGCTCGCACGGCGATCTCAAGGAGAACGCCGAGTATCACGCGGCGCGTGAGCAGCAGAGTTTCATCGAGGGCCGGATCAACGAGCTGGAGCATAAGCTGTCGCACGCCCAGATCATCGACGTAACCCGACTCCCGCCTTCCGGCCGGGTCGTGTTCGGCGTCACAGTGGTACTGGCCGAAGAGGGCAACGACGCCGAAATGCGCTACCAGATCGTCGGCGAGGACGAAGCCGATATCAAGCAGGGCCGGGTATCCGTCAATTCGCCCATCGCCCGTGCCCTGATCGGCAAGGAGGAAGGCGATGTGGTCGATGTGAACGCCCCCGGCGGCATCAAGCGTTACGAGATCATCGAAGTGCTGTACATCTGAGGGCTATTGACGCGCCGCATGGCCACGATTAAGATTCGAGACCTTCCGGGCGGTTAGCTCAGCGGGAGAGCACTGCCTTCACACGGCAGGGGTCACTGGTTCAATCCCAGTACCGCCCACCACAGAATCAAGCACTTAGGCCGCATCAGCGGCCTTTGTCGTTATCGCGGGAGTGTGCCATGCCCAGCTCCGCTCCGGATACCCCGGTGCCATCCGATGATACCCTGCGCGAACGCATACTCGATGCCGTCGCCGCAGGCTTTGCCGAGCAGGTCGAGTTCACCCGCGAGCTGATCCGGCTGCCCTCGCTGCGCGGCCGGGAGCATACCGCCCAGGATTTTCTGCATCGGGCGCTGGCCGCGCGCGGTTACGCCCTGGACCGCTGGACCATCGACATCTCCGAGATTGAATCCCATCCCGGTTTCTCCCCGGTCACGGTCGACTACGAGCATGCCATCAACCTGGTCGCCAGCCACAGGCCGCGCCGGGAACGGGGCCGCTCGCTGATCCTCAACGGCCATATCGACGTGGTGCCGACCGGCCCCTTGGACATGTGGACCACGCCGCCGTTCGAGCCGCGGATCGAGGGCGACTGGCTGTACGGCCGCGGCGGCGGCGACATGAAAGCCGGGCTGGTGGCCAATATCTACGCGCTGGATGCGTTGCGCCGGCTGGGTCTGCAACCGGCCGCTACCGTGTATCTGCAATCGGTAGTCGAGGAGGAATGCACCGGCAACGGCGCCCTGGCCTGTCTGGTCCGTGGCTACCGGGCCGACGCGGCGTTGATCCCCGAGCCGGTGCAGGAACGGCTGACCCGAGCCAACGCCGGGGTGCTGTGGCTGAGGATCAAGCTGCGCGGTCATCCGGTGCACGCGCTGGAGGCCCACACCGGCTCCAATGCGATTGAAGCGGCGTTTCACCTGATCCAGGCGCTCCGCAAGCTGGAGCGCGACTGGAACGCACAACGTGGTGAGCATCGGTATTTCGAGCACCTGGAGCATCCGATCAATTTCAATATCGGTCGCATCGAGGGTGGTGACTGGACCTCATCGGTACCGGCCTGGTGCAACTTTGACCTGCGGGTCGGTTTCTACCCGGGACTATCGGCCGACGCGGCGCTGCGCGCGATTGAGGACCATCTGCGCGAGGCCTGCCGCGGCCATGCCTTCCTGGCCAACAACCCGCCCGGGATCGAGCGTACCGGCTTCCATGCCGAAGGCTACGTGCTGGAGCCCGGCAGCGCGGCTGAACAGACCCTGGCCGCAGCCCATCAGCGAGTATACGCGCAAACCCTGCCCAGCGAGACCTTCCCGGCTTATCTGGATGCGCGCGTGTTCATGCTGTACGACGCTTGCCCGGCCCTGGTCTATGGCCCCCGGGCGGAAGCCATCCACGGCTTCGACGAGCGGGTCAGCCTCAGCTCGCTGCAACGGATCACCGGCGTCATCGCGCTGTTCATCGCCGACTGGTGCGGTCTGGAGCCGGCTCGCGCTGACTGACCGCTGCTCGCTTGCATGAGCCTGATCCTGGCGCAGTTCCTGGCCGGTCTGGCCAGCGCCGCGTCGCTGTTCCTGGTCGCCGTGGGCCTGTCGCTGATCTTCGGGGTCACCCGGATCGTCAACTTCGCGCATGGCTCGTTCTACATGCTGGGCGCCTATATCGCCTGGACCCTGATCCAGCGTCTGGGTGGTGGCGCGGTGGGGTTCTGGCTGGCGGTCCTGCTGGCGGCCCTGGCGGTCGGGGTGATCGGGGCACTGGTGGAACTGTCGATACTGCGCCGCATCTACCGGGCGCCGGAGTTGTTCCAGCTACTGGCGACCTTCGGTCTGGTGCTGATCATCGAGGATCTGACCCTGTGGCTGTGGGGACCGGAGGATCTGCTGGGTCCGCGTGCTCCCGGACTGGAAGGGGCGATCGTTCTGCTCGGCGCCACGGTACCGGTTTACGATCTGGTGTTGATCGGGCTCAGCCCCGTGGTACTGTTGATACTCTGGTGGCTGTTCTACCGGACCCGCTGGGGCGTACTGGTCCGGGCCGCCACCCAAGACCGGGAAATGACGGCGGCGCTGGGCGTAGATCAGGCCCGTCTGTTCACCATGGTGTTCTTTCTGGGTGCACTGCTGGCCGGACTCGGCGGCGCGGTGCAATTGCCCAAGGGAGGCGCCGATCTGATGCTGGCCCTGAACATCATCGCCAGTGCCTTCGTGATCGTGGTGGTCGGTGGCATGGGGTCGATCCCCGGGGCTTTCCTGGCGGCGGTGCTGATCGGCGAGTTGAACGCCTTCGGGGTACTGATCTTTCCCCAGCTGACCCTGGTTCTGATGTTTCTGGTCATGGCGGTAGTCCTGGTTCTGCGTCCCCAAGGACTGCTCGGTCGGCCCGGGGCGACCGCCACCACGCCGGGCGGTCCACCAGCACCTCTGCTGCGACCGGCGGGGCGCCCGGGCCAGTTGGGCTGGGCTCTGCTGCTGGCGACACTGGTCACCCTGCCCTGGCTGCATCAGGGCTATGGACTGGTACTCGCGGTGGAGATCCTGATCGCCGCGCTGTTCGCCGCCAGTCTGCATTTCATGCTGGGTCCTGGTGGGATGATCTCCTTCGGCCATGCCGCCTATTTCGGTCTGGGCGCCTACGGGGCGGCACTGCTGGTCAAGTTTCTCGCCGCGCCGATGACCCTGGCCCTGGCGGCGGCCCCACTGTTTGCCGGCCTGGGGGCATTGCTGTTCGGCTGGTTCTGCGTGCGCCTCAGCGGCGTGTATCTGGCCATGCTGACCCTGGCCTTCGCCCAGATTGCCTGGTCGGTGGTATTCCAGTGGTACGATTTCACCGGAGGTGATGACGGCATACTCGGCATCTGGCCGGCCCCCTGGGCCGACAACCGCAGCACCTATTACTATCTGACCCTGGTACTGTGCGGCGGCGGGATTTACGCTCTGCGCCGGCTGATCTTCGCCCCGTTCGGCTATGCCTTGCGCGCGGGACGGGACTCGCCGTTGCGGGCCGAGGCCATCGGCATCCATGTCCGTCGCCAGCAATGGCTGGGCTTTGCCATCGCCGGCGGCTGCGCCGGGCTGGCCGGCGGACTGTACGTGTTTTCCAAGGGCAGCGTGTTTCCCGACGCGATGGCCATCCCGCGTTCGGTGGACGCCCTGGTCATGGTGTTACTGGGGGGTGTGCAGACCCTGTCCGGTCCCCTGCTCGGCGCCACCGCCTTCACCTGGTTGCAGGATCAGTTCTCCCGGCTGGACTATTGGCGCCTGCTGCTGGGTGGCAGTATCGTGGCTCTGGCGGTACTGTTACCCGGCGGACTGGGGACTACCCTGCAACTGCTGGCCGCGTGGCGACACCGATTCGATCAATGGAGACGCTCATGAAACTGACTTGCTATCTCATGTCCGGCCACAAGATCGATATCCGGCCGGCGCCGCTGAAGCGCCAGTGGATGGACGACACCGACTACCGCTTCGCTTACCGCTGCCTGCCGCTCAACATCGCCAATATGTATGGCTGGGAGATCCTCGCGCCGGCCGACTTCAAGGCCAGCTGGAACGGTGGCAACGACAAGGGAGCGATCACCATCGTCTCGGACGCCCCCAAGAGCTTGCAGCCGGTCAGTCATTTCGGTTTCGGGGTTCTCACCTTCAGCATCAACGGCCTGTTTCGCACCGAGGATAAGATCAATCTCTGGGTCGGTGGCCCGGTCAATCATGTCAAGGACGGCATTCAGCCGTTGACGGGCATCGTCGAGACCGACTGGTCCCCTTACACCTTCACCATGAACTGGAAATTCACCCGCCCCGATATGGAGGTCGCGTTCAGCAAGGGTGAACCGGTGTGCAACCTGTTTCCCATACAGCGCGGTTTCATCGACTCCTTCGAACCGGAATTCCGGCAGCTGAAGGACGATCCCGAGTCGGAGCAGACTTATCGGGAATGGAGCAAGACACGCAGCAAGATCATCAAAAGCCTGGAACCGACCGTTTCCGAACTACGGGTCGTCATGGACAATCGGGAAGTCTGGCGAGGCAATTACCTGCGCGGCGAGTCGCCCGACTACCAGCAGGTAACCGATGAACATCAGGTCAAGCTGAAGCTCAAGCCATTCACCGACCATTCCGGTCTGCCGGATCTCGACACCTACACCCAGCGGCACAAGCAGCCGCGGGAATGATCCTGGAGGTCCGCAATCTGACCCGCTATTTCGGCGGCGTGCGCGCGGTAGACGGCGTCGGCTTCGAACTGGCGGCCGGCGAACTGCTGGCGATGATTGGCCCCAATGGCGCCGGCAAGTCAACTTGCTTCAATCTGCTGGGCGGACAGCTGCGCCCCGATGCTGGCAGCATCCGGCTGCATCAGCGTGAGTTGATCGGCTTGCCGAGCCGACTGATCTGGCGGCTCGGTGTCGGCCGTACATTCCAGATCACCGCCACCTTCGGTTCGATGAGCGTGATCGAGAATGTGCAACTCGCCCTGCTCTCGCTGCACCGCCAGCTGTGGCGCCCCTGGCGGCGCGCGGCGCTTGCCTACCACGAGACCGCGCTGGCTCTGCTGGAACAAGTGGGCATGGCCGGGCAGGCGGAGCGACCATGCAGTATTCTGGCCTATGGCGATCTGAAGCGGGTCGAGCTGGCGGTTGCCTTGGCCAATCGCCCCGAGCTGCTGTTGCTGGATGAACCGGCGGCCGGCATGGCACCGAACGAGCGACTGGAGCTGATGGCGCTGGTAGCCGCTATCGCCCATCGGCAGCGTATCGCGGTGCTGTTCACCGAGCACGATATGGACATGGTGTTCCGGCATGCCGATCGCCTGCTGGTGCTGGATCGAGGTCGGCTGATCGCCTCGGGTTCCCCGGACAGCGTGCGTAACAACCCGGCGGTACAGGCGGTTTACCTGGGGGAAACTCCATGAGCCGGGTTCCATGAGCCTGCTGGACGTCGCCGGTCTGGAAGCCTGCTATGGTCGGGCCCGGGTGCTGTTCGGAATCAGCCTGCAACTCGAACCCGGCGAGGCCGTCGCCTTGCTGGGGCGCAATGGCGCCGGCAAATCGACCACCCTGAAAAGCATCATGGGCCTGGTGCCACCGACCGCAGGTCGGGTCAGCTTCCGGGGGCGGGATCTGCGGCAGCTATCGGTCCACGCCATCGCCCGACTGGGTCTGGCCTATGTCCCCGAGGAGCGGCGAGTGTTCCCCGAACTGACCATCGCCGAGAACCTGGAGGTGGGTCGCCAGCCGGTTCGTCCGGATGCGCCGGCCTGGAGCCCGAAGCAGCTGTATGCGCTGTTTCCCAAACTGGCCGAGTTGCGCAACCGGCCAGCCGGGCAGACCAGCGGTGGGGAACAGCAAATGCTGACCATAGCCCGCAGCCTGATGGGCAATCCCAGCCTGATCCTGCTGGACGAACCGTCCGAGGGGCTGGCGCCGGTCGTGGTGCAACAGCTGGCCACGGCGCTGCAAGCGCTCAAGCAAGCCGGCCTGGCCATCCTGCTGTCGGAGCAGAATCCGGGATTTGCCCGGCAACTGAGCGATCGCGCCTATCTGATCGAGCAGGGGCGGATTCGACATGCCTGCCGATTCGAGGCCCTGGATGCCGACCCGGCACTGCGCCAGACCTTTCTGGGCGTATGAGCGTCGCTAACTCTGCCGCCGCAACCGGGCCGCCAGATGATCCAGCGGGATCGTGGTACCGTTGGCATCGACATCGTCCTGTTCATGGATGGTGACGACCACGGTAGTGACATTATCATCGGCGCCGCGCTCCAGCGCGGTCTGGATCAGTCCCTGGACGGCATTGCGGCTGTTGGAAGCCGCAAGCAACCGGGCGATCTCGGTATCGTCGACCAGCTTGCTGAGCCCGTCGCTGCACAACAGAAACACGTCACCGGGCAGCAGTTCGAAGCTGTTCCGATCCAGCAGCAGATCGGCCTGTGAACCCACCGCGCGGGTGATCACATTGGCCATCGGGTGATGGCGCGCCTCGGCCGGCTCGATCAGTCCGCGATCCACCAGTTCCTGAACATGGCTGTGGTCTCGGGTCAGCTGCTGTAGCTGTCCCCCGCGCAAGCGGTAAATGCGACTGTCGCCCGCCCACAGGCAGGCACCCTGCTCACCATAGGTCAGCAGCACCACAATCGTGCTGCCTATGGTGCGGCGCTGGTATTGACGGATGGCTTGTTCGCGCAGCGCCTGGTTGACCTGTTCCAGCGCCTCCTCCACGGAAGCAATCAAACCGGCCTCGCTATTCGGTACGACAACCCGACGCAGAGCCTCGATAACGGCGTGGCTGGCTACATCGCCGGCCGCATGCCCGCCCATGCCATCGGCGACCGCCCATAATCCCCCGGCACCCAGGTGCGGGCGCTCCAGGCAGGCGTCTTCGTTGATCTTGCGCACCTTGCCAACATGGCTATGGGCAGCCGAAGTCCACAGCAGTCGTTTTGTCATGCCGGTGCTCCTTATCAGGGTGGACCAGCGATCGCCGGCCGGGATGCCGGCGAAGCAATTATGCCCCAGTCATGGCCTGCCCAGTCACCCATCAGCAGGGCAGCAAACGCAGTCTCCGGTGGCAAACCCGCGGTGATCAGCAGACAGGGATTGATCTGATGCGAACCATGGCTCCACCACAGGCAATACCGCGGGAATGCCTGGTTCAACAGCATGGGCTGCAAACGCAGCCACTGGGCCGATAAATCCTCCAGACCCTCCAGCTCGCAATACCAGTGCCGCCCTTCGACCACCACGGGGCTTGATGGATAGCGCGGCACGCCCAGCGCTCGCACCCGGTCGGTAAACCGATCGAGGTCGAGATCGTCGGCCAGTGCTTCCAGTAGCAGCTGTTCAGCCTGCTCGAACCAATCGGCCGCGGTCTGCGTCAAGGCCGCGAGGTCAGCACCATCGGCCAGCGGCAGGGCCAGCGTCAGTGGAAAATACCGACCCACCCGATCGACACTAGGCATGAGTAGTCCGGCGACCGGCTGCTTGCCACAGCAACCGGCGCTCAGGGCGAAGCGCCACACCGGACTGTTCAGATAGCCTCTGAGCCAGCTTTCTCCCAGTCGCTCACGGCTTTGCGCCAGACTACCTTGCAACCATTCATCCCAGGCGTCCAGAAAATCGCGCGGCAGACTGCCACGCTGAATGAAGTCACCGCGCGCGGGCAGCTTGCCGTACAAGCCGGGAGACTCGTCGGCTACAGTGTCTGCAGACACCGGAATGCCCCCAGATCCAGACGGAACGGGTTGAACACACTATTGGCCTGCAATTCGAGGCGCACGGAATACCCCCCCAGCAAAAAGCTGTATTCGAAAACATCGCTGGACAAGGCTCGACCTTGGGCGCGATCCAGCATCCGAAACCAGGCCCAGGGGCCGATCTCTTCCAGGCTCAGAGGCGCGCCGATACCACTCGGAAACAGCTGCATGCGCGCCTGGCCCGGATTCGGTCCCGGCCAGGTCAGCGGCACCGCAACGCTCTGCATGGGCGTAAAGCTCACCGACTGACCATCCAGTTCCATCTGGACCCGACTGAGCCGCGGATCGATGGCGTCGGCCTTGAGCCGGAAGGATACCGCAGGCGTCTGCCCGCCCGCGCTGAAGAACACCTGCTTGATCTCATTGGCGAACTGCACTTCCGCTAGGCGCTCGCGCGGAATCCCCGGGCTGCTGTCGAACGACCGCCACTCCCAGGGCGTTTTCGACATGTCGACAAACGTCGTGAACCGATGATCCCCTTGGTGGATGAACTGGTCGATCACACCTCCGGGACCGAAAAACCGGCCGAAATCGATCAGCGGCACGTCCTGGTAGCTGGTGGCGACGATCGGGTAACGATTGTTCAGCGCCCGCTCGCAGAAACTCAGCACATCGCGCCGCCAGACATTGTTGATATAGGCCCGCAGGCCCTCGTACAGGAAGATCGGCACCGGATCGCCGAGGCTGCGCAACCAGCGATTGACCGGCGCCGGCTTGCCCCGAGGCAACTGCTCCAAGCTCGCCAGCACGCTATCGGAAGCCGCCCGTTCGATATTGCGCCCCTCGGCCTTGGCGCTGGCCAGCGGGCTAAGCTGCACGGCCAGTTCGTTGAGTTCGGTCATCAGGCGATCCAGGGCAGTCGGTGAGTCGCCACGGACCAGTTGAACCAGGGCCTCCAGACACTGGGGCACCGTGGCGATCTGCTCCACGACCGCCACCAGCAGATTGCGCAGCGGGGAATTCGGACCGGACAGGGTATGGAAGCGATCGACCGCGGCTTGCAAGGTGCTGGTGGGCGCGCGGATGTCGAGATCGGCCAGCAGCCGCTCCCAGGCCGGACAATAATCGCGCCAATACAGCTCCTGAACCCGAGCCATACGCTGCTGCAAATCGGTCTGCGGCTGGGGCGGCAGGGCCAGCACCCAGTCACCATCGGCCAGCTCCTGAATCCGGCTCTGCACCTGACTGACGAACACCACCTGGCCGGGCTGGGTGAAGATGCCGGGCACACCGCTGCTCAGGGGCGCGCCACTGATCCGGTAGAACACCTCGGCTGCTTGGGGTCCGGCTGCGTCGGCCACCCGGAATTCGGCGATGCCATAATTGGCATCGCGCATCTGCTGATAAATCTGCTCGGCATTCAGTTCACCGGGGAGTCGAGCCCGCGCCTTGGCGATCAACTCCTGATCCGGCGCCAGTGGCAACGAATCCGACAACTGCTCCAGCAGACTGGCCAGATGCAGCTCCAGACGCTGGCGACGCGGTTCGTCAAGGGTGCCGTCGGTGGCCCAGTCGCGGCTCATCCAGCGCTCGATGAAGTCGGGCTCGTAGGGTCGCCCCGCCCCCCGATCCAGCATCAGATAGACCTTGAGCGCATCGTACAATACCTGCCGATCCGATTGTTCGCGGCGCAACTCGGTCTTGATGCGCTCCTCGACCCGGACCATCAGGCGCGACAAAAAGGATCGGTCCAGCAGGTTGCGGTAGGCGGTGGCGGCACTGGGGCTCAGCTTGCCCCCCTGATACAGGCCGAGCCTGGCGAACCACGACGGACGCAAGGGTTCATTGGTGGCGCCGGGGATGGCCCGCGCCTGATCCAGCAGCGACAGCACGGCGCCCGGATCACGCTGATCCGGATCGATCCGGTCGAGAGTCTGCTGCAAGGCGGCGCGCTGCTGCTCTACATCATCGACGTAGCCGCTGTTGCTGGCATAACTGCCGAACCAAGCCATGCTCAGGCCCACCGTGAGCAGCCCCACGGCCGCATAGCCGGCTCGGCCCAGCCACAGACGCTTGCGTTCCAGCTTGAAATTGGTACCCGCCAGTCCCGACTCCTTGAAGATCACGTCCCGGAACAGTCGGTTGAGAAAGTAGCTGCGTCCCTGACCGGAAAAGCTGGGCAAGGTCTGACGGGCAACCCCGAAATTGCTGGCCAGTACCCCCATCAAGCGGTCGATCGGATTGCCTTCCTGGGTGCCGCTGGTGAAATACACCCCGCGCAGCATCGGGCGAACCTCGAACCGGCTGGGCTGGAACAGCTCCTCCAGAAAACCCCGCGCCAGCCCCTTGAGTGCGCTGAACTGCTGGGGAAACACATAGATCAGATCCCTGCGCTCGGGGTCGCGCTCCTCCTGCAAGCGCTTCAGCAAACGCTGATTGAGACGCTGTTCAAGCAGGTCGAACTCGCTGTCGAAGTGCACCACGGCCCCTTCGCTGTCCGGATGCCCCTCGTCCAGCGGCAGGCTCATGCCCCAGATCTGGCGGCGCTCCTCGCTGCTCAGATCATCGAAGAACTCCATGCAGCCGGCGATCAGGTCCACCTTGGTGAACAGCACATAGACCGGAAACTGCATCCCGAACTGCTCGTGCAGTTCCTGAATGCGCTTGCGGATGGTCAGTGCGTGAGCCGTGCGGTCCGCTTCACCCTGTTGCAGCAGATCGGACAGGCTGATGGCGATGATCACGCCGTTGATCGGACGTCGGCTGCGGAATTTCTTGAGCAGCTGCAGGAAGTTCATCCAGGCCGCACTATCGACCTGTTCCTGACTGTCCTGGGTGGTGTAGCGTCCAGCGGTATCGAGCAATACCGCGTCGTCGGTGAACCACCAGTCGCAGTTGCGGGTTCCGCCGATACCCTTGATCTTGTTGGTGCCCAACCGTTTGGCCAGCGGGAAATTGAGACCGGAGTTCACCAGGGCCGTGGTCTTGCCGGAACCGGGCGGGCCGATGATCACGTACCAGGGCAGCTGGTACAAGCCGCCCTGCCCCTTGACGCCGACTTTTTTCAGCTCCTGCAGCGCCTGCTCGAAAGTCTTGCGCAGGATGGCGGCCTCTTCCTCGGTCTGAGCGGCCAGGGGATCCTTGGATTCGGTTAGTTCCTTGGTCAGCTGCCGATTCTTGCGCCGCCGGATCAGGAAGCGGGTCAGCTGGAACAGCAGAAACACGGCGACGATGACCAGCGCCGTGATCATCCGGGCTTGGTTGCTGGCCAGGGGATTGGTGCCGAACATCCGCAGCAAGGGACCGAGCTGCCACACCAGCATGATGATGGCCACGACCCCGATCAGGGACTTCAGCCCCGGAATCCTGCCCAGCATTTGAATAAGGTTCAGTATAGGCATCAGAGTACGATATGCGGATAGAGCACAAGGATCTCCACGCGCCGATTGCGCGCCCGGCCTTCAGCCGTATCGTTGCTGGCGATGGGCTGGCTTTCGGCACGCCCCTCGGCCCGGAACCGGCCCGGCGAACCCAGTTGGTCGAGCAGTACCTGGCGAACCGCTTCGGCACGGTTCTGGGATAGTTCGGCATTGGAGATGAAGCGGCCCGGTATGCTGTCGGTGTGACCGGTGATCAGCACTTGACCCGGCGCGCGCTCCAGGGTGTCGCCGAGGATCCGCGCGACCCGGCCCAACAACTGTCGAAACTCCGGTTTCACCTCCCACTGCGCCGAGTCGAACAGTACCTCGCGGCAGTTGACATTGGTGCGGATGAAGCTGCCCACCACCTGGCGGCTGGCACCCTCGCCGATCACCACATTACCGGTATCCAGGCAATTCTCCGCCAGCAGCGCCTGGCGCAGATTCTCATGCGCGTCATCCGGCGGCGGCGGCGGCGGCGGCGGTTGAAAATCCTCGCTCACCGGACGGCTGGCAAGATCGCCACGGACCGCCTGCAAGTCCATGAATACCGGATCGGACAGGGCATTGATACGCAGATTGAAAAACAGGTAGATGGTCAGCAACAGGACACCGGCCACCGAGGCCAGCACCCACAGCGGCACGCTGCGCATCACCGGATTACGCTGGTCGGTTACCCCACGCCAATGCGGTGACAGGGTGGGCTCGAACTCGCCGCGCAGCCCGCGCAAGGCTCGGTGGAGGTTTTCACGACGCTGCTCCAGCTCACCCTGACGGTTGTAGACCCGGTAACCGCCCTTGAACCCCAGGGCCAGGCAGAGGTACATCAACTCCAGCAGGTCGCGGTGATTGGCCGGATCGGCCAGCAACTTGTCGAGCAGCTTGAAGAACTCGTCGCCGGCCCATTCCTTGCGGAAGAAAGTGCCTTGCAGGGTCTTCTTGGACCAGCCGGCCTGCTGCCCCCAGGGGGTGTTGAGGATGATGTCGTCGAGCGTGGCGCACAACACATAGCGGGCCCGGGTCAAGGTCTGCTCGTCACCGACGCCAAGGTGGCGGGCCTGCGCCTCGAAATTCTGGATTTCACGGATCAACTGCTGGTGCAGTCCCCCCGCATCCGGATGGGAATGCGTGTTCTTGAGACCGACCATCAGCGCCAGCAGGGCGGACGCGGCGTTCTCCAGCGGATTGAGCCCCTGCCGGGACGGCAGCTGCCCGCTCGGCTCCGGCGCCGATGGCGTCATTCTCCCGGAAGCCGGGGCCGCACCGTGGCGTCCGCCACCCGGCGTCGGCTTGAGAACGGTTGCCTCGTGATCGTCGAAATCGGCAAATGGATCGTCGCGATTCACGGCAATTTACCCCTTGATCGCCCAGAAGGCCATGTCCAGCCCCGGAAATTCTCCACCGACATGAAAGGCGAAGCCACCCGAGTTAGCCATCTGCTTCCAGTGCTCGCTGCCTTTGGCCAACTCGAAATAGGTGCTTCCGGCATGGTAGGGCATCTGCCGCGGCGCCACCGGCAGCGCGCGCAGTTCGATACCCGGCAGCGCCGAGTTGACCAGCTGGCGGATGTGTTCGGCCGGGCCGATCTTGATCTGTTGCGGGAACTGCCGGAGCAGGGTCTCGGCCGGAACATCGGCGCGCACCGCCAGAACGAACACCGCGTTGCTGAGCAGGCTGCGGTCGGTGATCGGTGATACGTGGATGCCGTATTTGCGCTCTTGCAGCGGCAGCTGGATGGCATTCTGCTCCAGTACCATGCTCAGCGCCTGGCGTAATTCCCGCATCAAGGGCTCGTAGGTCGCCTTGAGATTGTCGTGATCGTAAACCGCGAACTGCGCCGGGCGTTTGCCGCGGCTGGTGAAGGTGGACAGCTCGCCGGCCAGTTGCAGGCCGATCTGGTACAGGGCTTCGGGATGCAGATCGGTCATCGCCGCCAGATGGGCGAACAAGGGCTGGTAGCGATTGACGGCTTGCAGCAGCAGGAAGTCGGAGATCTCGGCCACCCCACCTCGACCGGAAGCCGACACCCGCGCCGCCAAGGCCTCTCCCCGCTGATGCAACAGCCCGTGCAGTTCGCTGACAAAGCCGGTCAGCAAGGAATTGTTTTGACAGTCCAGTGTAGGTGGAATATACGCCCGATCCAGCACCACGCTCTGATCGGAGCGCTTTTCCACCACTCTGGCGATACCGGCAACGGCATACTCGCGCAGATCACCACGTCGCACCAGCAGCCGGAAGCGCCGCTGGCCGACCTCGATCTGAACGCTATTGTCGAAGCCGGCGTTGTTGTCGCGCACCTCGTATTCGGCCGTGCGATGGCGCGCCACGGACTCCAGACCGGCCTCGCGGTCGGCGTCCGCCGCGCCCGGCCGGCGCATCGGCAAGGCAAGCACGATCTCCGCATCGCGCAACTCGTCGCTGATATCCAGCGGCGGCGGCGACCCGTCATCGTCGGGGATCCGGAACGGCGTGCCATCGGGCAGGATGCCGCGGGCACCAGCCAACGCCACCTTGCCCAGGCTGAGTGCTTCCTGGTCGAGAATCAGTTCCTTGAACCCCCAGTCGTAGGGGCGCAGATTATCGGCCCGGCCTCGCACCAGGGTTTCGAGGTATCGATCCTGCTGCTGAAAATGCTGCGGTCGCAGGAACATACCCTCCGACCACACCACCTTGCTATTCCAAGACATGCTCGCCCTTTAGTGTTCGATTAGTGTATCAGCGACAGGCCGCGCCAGTCACCGCTGTCGCAGCTTTTGCTGCTGTGCCTCATAGGCCTTGGCAAATTCCTGACGGAACAGCTGCTGAAAATCATCCTCGGCCTTGGCGGCCAGTTTCCCGTACAGCCTGGTGAACGCATCCCAGTAGCGAGCCTTGCGGCCGCCGAACAGATCACCCAAGCGCGATTGCTCGCCCAACGCCTGCTCCAGCTGCTGCGGATCGAAAGTCTCCAGAAGGTGCTTGAGCGCCGCCTGCATGCCGGCCACCATGGCCAGCTCATGGGCACGGATGTCGGCAAACCCCTCGCTGATGGCCTTGTCGGCCGGCATCCAGATATTGTCCTGCCGGGTCAGCATCGCCTTCATCGCCTCCTCGACGGTCGGCAGCTGCTTGAGCGGATTGTTTTCCAGCGCCATGATCATGGTGCGCTCGACCCGGAATTCATTCTTGACACTGCTGCGCGCGCGCAGCAGATCCATCATGCCTTGAGAGGTATGTCGAAAGATCACCCCGATCTGCTGCATCAGCGCCGCCACGTCCCCGCCCGCCAACGGCAGATTGTCCAGGCCGGCACCGCGCAGAAACGCTTGCAGTGCGGCGGCATCGCCATCGCCCCGGGTCGGGTGGGCCG
>CAYMHN010000021.1:0-15481 GCA_964390235.1 uncultured Candidatus Competibacteraceae bacterium | reverse complement strand
CGCACGAACTAACCATCATTGAACGGAGTATCTCAAGCATGTGCCATTCATTTAGCTCAAAACGTTTCTTCGCCGCCTTGTGGTTGGCCCTTGCGTTGCAGGTACCCATGGGCTTCGCCGCCGACATCACGGCCACTCCGCCCAGCGGGGGCGGCTTCGCGGTCAAGGACAGCACCGGTGTAACCGATCGCTTCAGGGTAGAGGAAACCGGGGAAGTAACGATCCCGGGGCTGCCAAGCGCAGCAACCGCGAACACCGCTACCTGTTTCGACAGCACCAGCGGCCAGCTCGGGCCATGCGCGGCGGGGGGCGTTGAACACGATTTCGCCGATTTCTATGCCTTGATGCCGCCCGACAATGCTGCGACGGTTGCTCCCGGCACGGACGTCTCGTTCCCCCAGGACGGCCCCACTTCAGCGGGTGGAATAACCCGCACCGGCCCCAGCACATTCAATCTGGCCGCCATCGGCACCTACCAGGTCATGTTTCAAGTCAGCGTGAGCGAGGCCGGTCAACTCATGCTCACGCTCAATGGGGCGGACCTTGCCTATACCGTGGTCGGCCGTGCGACGGGTACCAGTCAGATCGTGGGCATCGCGCTGGTTACCACGACCTCGGTGAATTCCATCCTGACCGTTCGCAACCCCGCCGGGAACCCCTCGGCGCTGACGATCACGCCGTTGGCAGGCGGAACCCGTCCGTCCTCGGCCCATCTGGTGATCACCCAGTTGCGCTAAGGCGTCACGGAGCCGCCGCCTCGAACACCGTCACAAGTGAGGAAAACGCTCTGACCGCCAAACGGGCTGCGACCATACAGCCCGGATTCGGTTGCAACTCCGGAACCCGTCCTACCGTGAGCTGCTCGCTCCGCAATTCCAGCAGATACTGAACTGCGCCTCGATGAGTTCGCCGCATCGGCTGCAACGCCACTCGCGCGCCTCCGCAGGCATCGGCGCCCGGTATTCCTCGACCAGATCCAGGGCCAGCCGGTAATCGCGGTCGTCGACCACCCACACCGACACCGGCAGGTCCGGCGGCAGCTCGCCGGCCGCGCTGAGCAGGTCCATACCCTGCACATGGGTTCGCACACCGCGATCGGCCAGGTAATCGTGACAAAGCTGTGCGTCGATGCGATCACCGGCTTCATAAACCTTCATCATGCTGTCGATGTACCCCGGGTTACGGATAGGATTCGATGTGGTCGCAGGAACGATGCCACGATCAATTGTCGGGCTCCCATCTTCATAGACCCTCCGCGAGAAATCCAGGCGTTGCAACGAAACGGCGGCGAAATAGCCGAACAACCGGCGCTTGTAATCGACATTCTCGAACTTTGCACCCTGCTTGAAAACCGCCTATCTTTACCGGAATACCAACCAACCACGGAGGGCTTCCCCATGCTGATCCTCACCCGCCGCTGCATCCCGGAGCGCCAGCCGGGCGAATCCCGACCGCGCCGGTACCGCGCGGCGGACTGTGCCGGAGCGGGCGGACCGTCCCGATGAACCCCCACACCTTCATCCAGCGCTGGCAGTCCGTCACCCAGACCGAGCGGGCCACTGCCCAGTCGCATTTTCTCGATCTATGCCGGCTGCTGGATGAACCCGGTCCGGTCGAAGCCGATCCGAGCGGCGACTGGTACAGCTTCGAGAAAGGCACCACCAAGACCGGCGGCGGCAAGGGCTGGGCCGATGTCTGGAAACGCGGCTGCTTCGCCTGGGAGTACAAGAAACCCGGCAGCGACCGCGCGGCGGACCGTCTGAACCGGGCACTGAAACAACTCCAGCAATACGCCCTGGCGCTGGACAACCCGCCGCTGCTGATCGTATCCGACATCCAGACCATCCACATCCCGGCCAAACGCGGCCAGCGCGGCGAGCACTACACCGACCGTGGCTCGATCCTGCGCATCACCGAACCGGCCCTGCGCGACCCGTTGCTGGCCGAATGGCGCACGGTCAAGGCCGAGCTGGAACAGCACCACCACACCATCGAGCGGGTCGAGGCCGAGCGCAAGCAGCAACTCGAACAGGCCAGCGCCCGACGCGACAAGGCCGCCGCGGACCAGCTCAACCGGACCACCAACCGGCACATCACCCGGACCCGCAAGCGGATGGACGAACGCTACCGGGCCTTTCTGGAACGGCTGCGCCGGGTGGTGGTGCTGGATGCCGCCTGCGGTTCCGGCAACTTCCTGTATGTCGCCCTGCAAACCCTCAAGGACCTAGAAGTACGCCGACGATCCCCGCGCCCTGGTCATCGCCGAGACCGCCCGGCGGCTGATCGAACTGCGCGACCGTTGGCTCAACCCACCCGAATGGGTGCGCCGCGAACCGGAAATCGTCCCCGGTTACCCGGACCGGATCGTCCCGGTCGACGAACAGGCGGCCAAGGAACTGAAGCAACGCACCCTTACCAACCTCTACAACCAGCGCCCCGCCTGGCTGGACAATGCCCACCGCGCGCTCGATGAGGCGGTCGCGGTCGCCTACGGCTGGCCGGTCGAGCTGAGCGAGGAGGAGGTGCTCGGAAGGTTGTTGGCGTTGAATCTGGCGTGGACGCTGGAAACACCGTAGCGGTCCCCAGCCCTCACAACCCCGTGCCGGCGCTCGACAAGCGATCCGTGCGCAATCGCTCGCGCTGATCGAACAGCCGCCGGCTGCCGGCCCAGACCGGGGCCATGGTGCCCAGGCCGGTGCCCACGGTGATGGTGAACATCACCAGAATAGTGGGCTGACTTCATTGATCCTCGGTGCGTGCCCAGCCCAGATCGTCGAAGATCACGTACAGAGCCGGAATCACCAGCAGCACCAATACGGTTGCGCTCAACAGGCCGAACACCACCGAGATCACCAGTGGCTTGATGGCGGTCGCCTGAGTGCTGGTCTCCGCGAGCAGCGGCAGTAGCCCGACGATGGTGGTGGAAGACGAGATCAGTATCGCCCGCAGTCGGTCGCGGCTGGCCTGACTGGCGGCGGCCATCGCTGGCAGCCCCTTGATCCGGTGTCCCTTGATGAAGTGGATCAGCAAGATGGCATTGTTGACCACGATGCCCGCCAGCGAGGCCGCACCGATCAGCGAGGGCATCGACAGATAGTAGCCCATCAGCACATGCCCCCAGAGTGCGCCGATGAAGGCCATGGGGATGGCCAGCATGACGATCAGCGGCTCCATGTAGCTGCGGAACTGGAAGGACAGAATCACGAAGACTCCGATCAGGCCGATCATCAGGCCGCGGGCGATCGAGCCGCCAGTCTCGGCGGAGGCTGCCACCTGGCCTTCGAAGCTCACTGTGATACCGGGATGGCGGGCGCTGAAATCCTCCAGCCAGTTCGCCCGGATCGCATCGACGATCGCCCCGGCATTGGCGCGACGCGCATCCACATTGGCTTCCACGGTGACGGTGCGGCGACCGTCGATGCGGGTGATCTGCGCCCAGTCACGCGCCTCCTCCACCCGCGCCACCACGTCCAGCGGTATCCGGCGCCCATCGGGCAGCTGAATGGTCTGGTCGGCCAGATCGTCCAGGCTGCCACGGTCCTGCTCGGCGTGGCGCACCAGGATCTCGATGTCCCATTCGCCGATCCGCTGGGTGGCGGCGATCTCCCCGAGCAGGGAGGCGCGCAGCTGTGAGGCCACTTCCTCGGCGGTCAGCCCCAGACCGTGAGCGCCTTCGGCCAGCCGGAAGATGCGCTGGGGCTTGCCGGGACGCAAATCGTCGAGGACATTATAGACACCGGTATATCCCGTCAGGTGCTCGGCCATTTCCAGTGCGCCAGCCTTGAGGGCGTCCAGTTCCTCGCCCTGCAGACGAAGCTCGATAGGCACCCCGGCGGGACCGAAACCCGGTTCCTGGATGATCAGATTGACCAGACCGGGAATCTCGCCGATCTCCTCGCGCCAGGCCTCGGTCAGCTCGTCCAGGGTTACCCGACGGCGCTCGGCGGTCAGCAGGTCAACCATCACCGTGACCACATGGGCTCCGGCCTCGCGGGCACTGGGATGGTAATTGAAGCGCACCTGGATGGCCTCCACCAGGGCCGCGCCACCGGGCTGCTGCGGGGTGTGACGCTGATCGAGGCGCTGCATGGCCGACTCGACCTGCCGGGCCACCGCTTCGGTGCGTTCCAGCGGCGTGCCCTGAGGCATCAGGATGCGCGCTTCCAGCACGTCGCCCTCGATGTCCGGCATGGCCTCGCCGCCGATATGTCCACCTGCCACGAAACCCACCGAACCCAACAGCACGGTCAGCAGCAGGCCCAGCATCGCGTAGCGCCAGCGGATCGCGGCATCGGCAATCCGCCCGACCCACTCGCGAAACGCCGCGAAGCCGCGCTCGAAGCCGGCCCGAAAGCGCGAATCATGCCCCTCGCGCAGACGTGGCACACTGCCCTTGAGATGGTGCGGCAGAATCAGAAAGGCTTCGATCAGACTGGCCGCCAGAGCGGCGATCAGCACCACCGGTAACACTTCGAGCACGGCCCCCAGATCGCCGGACAGGAACGACAACGGCGCGAACACCGCCACGGTGGTCAGAAACGAGGACATCACCCCGGGCAGTACCTGACGGGTGCCTTGCACCACCGCCGTGAGCGGCGAGGCATGCTCCAGCGCATGGGCGGCGATGTTGTCGGTGATCACGACGGCGTCGTCCATGACGATGCCGATCGCCATCAACAACCCCACCAGAGTGATCATGTTCAACGACAGCCCGGTCAGAGCCATGACCGTGAAGGCGCCCATGAAGGCCGCCGGCAGCCCCAACACCGCCCACAGCGCCAGTCGCGGACGGAAGAACAGGCTCATCACCAGCACCACCAGCGCCAGCCCCATGAGGCCGTTGCTCACCAGCATCTGCAACCGGTCGCGGACGATGCTGGTCATGTCCTGGGTCAGTGTCAGCCGGATGTTGCCGTCCAATCGTCGGCGCTCGTCCTCCACCAGCGCTGTCAGCGCGTCCATAACGCTCAACGAATCGGCGCGCAGGCTCTTGCTGACTTCCAGCACCATGGCCCGTTCGCCGTTAAACCAGACCTGCTCTTCCGGGCGTTCGCTGACCTGTTTCAGGATGGCGATATCGCCCAGAGTCAGTTCGCCACCGCCCTCGTCCGACACCACCACCACACCGGCCAGTTCGCGCAGCGAGCGGCGCTGGTCGGTGAAGCGCAGCAGGATGTCGCGGTCGCGGGTCTCCAGCGTGCCCAGCGGCAGATCGATGCTCTGGCGCGCCACCCGCGTGGCCAGATCGCGAGCCGAGAGTCCGTACTGGGCGAGCACCTCGCGCGGCACCTCGATCTGCCATTGACGCCCGGACCGTCCGCGAATCTCGACTCCGGCCACCCCCGGCAGGCTCATCAGGCGATCTTCCAGCGCCAGCGCATAGTCCTCCAGTTGGCGCAAGGACATGTCGCCGCCGACCGCCACGGCAGCCACTCGATCACTGCGATGCAGCTCACGCACCACCGGACGCTCGGCACGCGCCGGCAAATCGGTCAGGGCATTGACCTCGGTGTCGATGTAACTGAGGAAGCGGATGGCGTCGCCGCCGGCGGTCATGGTGGCGGTGGCGCTGGCCAGGTTATCGCGGGCCATGCAGATCAGTTCCTCCAGGTAATCCAGTCCCTTGAGAGCATCATGCAAGCGGCGACAAATGGCGTCGTCGATGTCGGCGGCGCTGGCGCCGCGATATGCCACCTCGATGCTCGCCTCGACCGAGCGGTAGTCGGGAAAGGTCTCGCGCTGCAACGACGGCGCGGCGAACAGCCCGATGGCCAGCAGTAGGATCAGCAGCAGGTTGGCGGCGGTGGGATGAGCCGCAAACCAGTGGATCATGGCACCTCTCCCACCGCGAGAAGCCGCAGACGCTGCTCCAGCGACTCATCGCGCTGCGGCGCCAGCCGCATGCCGTTCACCGCCGGCAGCGGGTCATCGACGATCACCCGGTCCCCGGCTGCCAGGCCTTCGCTAATCACCGCCAGGTCATGCTGCTCGAAAGCCACCGTGACCGTTCGGCGCTCCAGCCGGTCATGCTCGTCCACCCGGTACACCTCGCCTTGGTGAACCGCCGAGGCCGGTACCACCAACAACGGCTCCAGGCTGGCCGCGGAAAGATGCACTCGCACGTACATGTCACGCTGCAGGGGCGGACGCTCGGGTGGCGCGGCGCGGCGATAGGGTTCGTCGATGACGACCACCACCCGTGCGGTACGAGTACCCGGGTCCAGGCCGCTGGCGATCCGGCTTACCCTGGCTGGCCACCGAACCCCCTCGATCCCGACCAGCAAAACTTCGGCGCGGATCAGCGAGAGATCCAGCCATGCACTGATGTCCAGAACTCCTTCCCGGCGCTCGGAGCGTGCAACCCCGGCCATCAGGCGTCGCAGCATCGCCAGCGGAACCCGGGCCTCGACCTCGGCGGCCTCGATGCTGTCGGCCTGGAACAATCGCTGACCGATCGCCACATGCTGGTGCATCGCCACCTCGACCTCGCCCAGTCGCAAATCATAGGGGGCCTTGATACGAGTATCCTCCAGATCCTGACGCGCCTGGTCCCGACGGGTGGCGGTGCGCTCGATTTGTGCTGCGAGACGCTGCCGCCGGGAGGGAACGAGCGCGAGCTGATTGTCCAGCGATTGCACGGCCTGCCGCTGGGCCAGCGTGACCCGACGCTGTTCGTCGAGCTGAGTCCGGGTTACGGCGCCGGTGGCGGCCAGATTTTCGATGCGCGACAGCTCCCGTTCGGTCAGTTCCAGACGCTCGCGTTCGAGCGCCAGCAGGCGCCGGGTGTTGTCGACCTCGGCCTCCAGCTGATCCTGCTCGGCGGCCAGACTGGCCAGTTCGGCTTCGGCTTCGGCGAGCATCAACCGGTAGCGGCTCGGGTCCAATGCCAGTAGCGGGGTGCCTTCCCGAAGCAGGGTGCCGCTATCCAGTTCGGGATGGCGCTCGACCACCCGGCCCGACACATTGGCGATGGCCTGCCAGGTCTCGGCGGGACGAGCCACGCCATGACCACGGGCCTCGATCCGAAATGCCAGCGACTGCACCTCGATCACCGCCAGGGTCGGCACCGCCGGGAGCTTCTCGCCGTGGGTAGGGATCGAGCGGTTGGTCACGAACACCACGATCAGCGCGATGCCTGTAACCAATCCGGCCAGTACCAGCAGGGTACGCCCTGCACGTTTCAGGAAGCGGGACATGGGTTATCCTTCAGTCGGCGGGGTCAGGGACCTCGGGTTGATGTTGGCCGAATCAGATTAATGTTCGTCTGGCTGGCTCTGTGCGTTATCGTACAGTTTGATTGCCTAATGGTGCGTTATAAATGGAAGGCACCGTTCAGGAGCGCTTGTTGGCGGCAAAGTCATTACCACCATGGGTCTTGGGCATCGTCCCGACCACATCGCCTTCCAACGTAGCTCGACCGATGCGCTCCGCTCAGCACATCCTACGGGAGATTGGATCCGATGGCCGATGCGATGATCAAGGCCCCACCCTGTCAACCCGGGAGATTGAGATGATCGAGGGCCTCACACGCAACGCCGCGCGCAATATTTTCTTCGGCGGCTCGTTATTTTTCTTCGCAATATTCGTCGGCCTCACGGCCCACAGTCATTACTACATCGTCACGACGTCAACCGACCACGCCGGCATTACTGATGCGGTCAAGCACGGCAAGGAAATCTGGGAAAAAAACTCCTGCATCAACTGCCACAGCCTTCTCGGTGAAGGCGCCTATTTTGCACCGGAACTCGGCAACGTATGGCAGCGCTACGGTGGCGAGGACAGTCCGGAAGGTGCGAGGCAAGCGCTGAAAGGCTGGATCCGGATTCAGCCGCTCGGCGCGCAAGGGCGACGGCAGATGCCGGCCTACGACTTCACCGAAGAAGAGCTGGACGCGTTGATCGACTTCCTCGAATGGACCAGTCGGATCGACACGCAAGGCTGGCCCCCGAACATTTCCGGCTGACCGACTGAGATGAATCAAATGAAATATGAAAGTCAGAAAGTTGCTTACTATTTTTTCGTCGCTGCGCTGGCGCTGTTTGCCGCGCAGGTGGCGTTCGGCCTGGTTGCCGGGGCCATCTACGTCTGGCCGAACCTGCTAACCGACATCATGCCGTTCCATATCGTGCGCATGAGCCATACCAACCTGCTGATCGTCTGGCTGCTGATCGGCTTTTTTGGCGCAACCTACTATCTGCTTCCCGAAGAGGCCGAGACCGAGATCTACAGCGTCAAGCTGGCCTACATTCAGCTTGGAGTCTTTGTGTTTGCCGGTGCTGCGGCGCTGATCGGTTACCAGTTCGGCATCCACGAAGGGCGCGAATTTCTCGAGCAGCCACTATGGGTCAAGATCCTGCTGACGATCTCGTTTCTGATGTTCCTCTTCAACGGCACCATGACACTGCGCAAAGGGCGCAGAACCGCGATTTCGATGGTACTGATGATGGGCCTCTGGCTGGCAGCCATTTTCTGGCTATTCGCGTTTTACAACCCGTCCAACCTGGCGCTGGACAAGATGTATTGGTGGTACGTGATACACCTTTGGGTCGAGGGCGTGTGGAGCCTGATCATGGCTTCGCTGCTGGCCTACCTGCTGATCAAGATGACCGGCATGGACCGCGAGATCATCGAAAAATGGCTATACGTAATCGTCGGCCTGGTGCTGTTCTCCGGCTTGCTGGGCACGGGCCATCACTACTACTGGATCGGCACACCCGGCTACTGGCAACCGATTGGCAGCATTTTCGGCGCGCTTGAGATTGTGCCCCTGTTCGCCATGGTGATGTTTACCTTCTACATGTTCTGGCACGGCAGCCGCAATCACCCGAACAAGGCCACGATTCTATGGACGCTGGGCTGTGCATTGGTGGCATTCTTCGGCGCCGGAGTCTGGGGTCTGATGCACAACTTGTCCTGGATCAACTACTACAGTCACGGCACGCAGATTACCGCCGCGCACGCGCATCTGGCATTCTATGGCGCTTACGTCATGGTCAACCTGGCGATTATTTCCTATGCCATGCCGCAACTTAGAGGCAAGCACCCGTATAACCAGATCCTCAATATGTGGAGCTTCTGGCTGATGACCGGTGGAATGGCCTTCATGACCTTTACACTGACCTTTGCCGGCGTGATACAAACACACATGCAGCGCGTGATTGGCGAACGTTACATGCTAGTGCAGGAATATCTGGAGCTGTTCTATATCATGCGGCTGGGTTCCGGCGTGGTTGTCGGGATTGCAGCGGCCATGTTCGTTTACGCAATGCTTGGCCCCGCGCGGGAGGAGATGCCAGCCGGCGCCCCTCACATTGCGGCAGGCGTAAAAGTGGGATGAACATCCACCCGCTCATGGATAGCCGCGAGCGCAATTTTCCCTATTACCGGGAAACCAGTGATGAGTGCTCACTGTTCGAAATGGCCTTTCAACATCAGCTCCCCCTGCTGCTGAAAGGCCCCACCGGCTGTGGCAAAACCCGTTTTGTCTCTCACATGGCCGCACGGCTCGGGCGGCCACTTCATACCGTCGCCTGCCACGACGATCTGACCGCCGCTGACCTGACCGGCCGGCACTTGCTGATCGATGGCGAGACGCGCTGGTGCGACGGGCCGCTGACCCGGGCAGTACGCGAAGGCGGTATCTGCTACCTTGATGAAGTCGTGGAGGCGCGCAAGGATGTCACCGTGGTTCTGCACCCGCTGACCGACGACCGCCGAATGCTGCCGCTCGAGCGCACCGGCGAGCTGCTGCATGCCCCCCCGGAGTTCATGCTGGTGGTATCGTACAATCCCGGTTATCAGCATATTCTGAAGTCGCTTAAACCGAGCACCCGACAGCGTTTCGCCGCCCTTTCCTTCGACTTCCCCGACCGGGACATCGAAACCGAAATCATCGCCATCGAAAGCGGCTTGTCGAAAGACCTGTGCACCGGTCTGGTCAATCTGGCCCAGCGCATCCGTGCGCTTAAAGGACAAGACCTGGAAGAAGGTGTTTCCACCCGGTTGCTGGTTTATTGCGCCATGCTGGTTAACGCCGGCATGCCGATTGAAAAAGCCGCACGCCATACTCTCATCGAACCGCTCAGCGACGATACCGACGTGATCGCGGCACTCGACGAGCTGGTCAGACACGCGTTCGGGTAATGACCGCCTGGTATGAGCTTGAGGAGCGAGTCGGTCGTTACTGGGATCGCTGGGCGACGACTGCTGCAAGCTACCCGGACCATCCGCAAGCGGAAGTCCGGCTGGAAGCGATGCGCGATACCTTGGCCGTTTACTTTCGTGCCCTCGGCGGAGGTCGCTCGGTTGCACTGACCAGTTCGTTGTCAGCCGGCTCGGACCATCGGCTGACCCTGCGCCAGCGTCTTGGGTTGGAGCGCGAGCCGATCGAACAGACCCACCGCGACGAGGGCCATCTCGTACTCCCCGCCAGGCTGGCATTGTTCGCCGATCGCTCGCTCAATCGAGACCTGTATTTCTGGCTGGTCGGCACGTTGGCCGAAACCCGCACTTCCGAAAAGTCGGTGGACCCGCTCCAGCGTGACCTGCGCCAGATTGCCGAGGCGTTGCGCGCCAGCATCGAACTTGGCAATCGCTTTCCGGGATTGGGCATGCGCTATCATCGACTATGCCAGGCACTGCTTGAAATCCGGCCCGAACGACGACTGCCACCTGTTGAGGCCGCAGTTGAGGCGGTGGTACTGCATTTGATCGGCTCGGAAGCGCCGTTGTCCGAGGCTGCACGGGCCATGCTTGCATGCATTTCCGGCGAGCGCGATATTGGTGAGTTCACCGCCCCGCCCGGCTACCGCCCGCCGCTACCGGTGCCGTTGTGGGGGCATGCGGTCCGCACCCGGACCAGCGGCGCCAAACAGCCCGAAACAGACCCGGAGCCGGGCATCAATTCCGGCGACAGCGACGGCATCCGGCGCGCCGCCGAGCGCCGCCATCTGGACCAGACCGAACGCGACGATCCACTACTGCTTAACCCGTTCGAGAAAATGCTGTCCTGGTCGGAGATGGTCAACGTCAACCGCCACGTCGAAGACGATGGCGAAGAGGACGCGCGCAAGGCTGCGGACCAGCTTGAGCAACTCACCCTGTCGAAACACAAAAAACACACCTCCACCCGCCTGAAGATGGAGCTGGACATCGCGCCCGATGCCGTCGATGAAACACCGCTCGAAATGCCGGTCACCTACCCGGAGTGGCACTACCGCAAGCGCCGCTATCTGCCCGACTACTGCGCGGTTTTCACCGAGGACGCGCCGGAGCAGGCGCTCAATGGCGGAACCGGCTGGGAGCCGGACGCCGACACCCGCCGACGTATCCACAGGATCCGCCGTCAGTTCGAAGCACTCAGGCCGCGCCGGGAACTACTGCGACATCAGATCGACGGCGACGAAGTGGACCTCGATGCACTGGTCAGCTCAATCGCGGAACAGGCCGCCGGAGCACACGGCCCGGAAAACCTCTACATGCGCTGGCGCGAACAGTCACGCGACCTGGCCCTCGCAACCCTGGTCGATGTTTCCCTGTCCACCGATTCCTGGATCGGGGATCGGCGCGTGCTCGACGTTGAAAAGGAAGCGCTGTTGGTACTGGCCCACGGTGCGCAGGCATGCGGCGATGAGCACGGCATTTACACCTTTACCTCACGCCGTCGTCTGCGCGTTAACGTCAAGCGCATCAAGGCGTTCGACGAACCGGTCAGCGGCAAAACCGAGCGCCGGATCGCCGCGCTCGAACCGGGTCTTTATACCCGCATGGGAGCAGCCATTCGTCACGTTGCATCCGAGCTGGCCGAGCGCCCGAACCGGCACCGGCTGTTACTGGTCCTCACCGACGGCAAGCCCAACGACACCGACCACTACGAAGGGCGCTTCGCCATCGAGGATACCTCCATGGCCGTGCGCGAAGCGCGCCGAAACGGCCTGACCGTTTTTGGTGTCACCGTCGACGCCCAAGCCCGGCAGTATTTCCCCGCCATCTTCGGCCGAACTGGCTACGCTATCGTCGCTCGCCCGGCCGGCCTGGCCAACGCACTACCGTTGCTATATAAGCAGTTGATTCGATAATTGCCTTGTGGATGGCATACCGGGCTAGTACACGATCCGAGCGATGATCCGGCGCGGGAATAGCGTTGGAAGTATCCACCTCTCACAGTCCCTTCCCACCGCTCGACAAGCGGTCGGTGCGCAATCGCTCGCGCTGATCGAACAGCCGCCGGCTGCCGGCCCAGACCGCGGCCATGGTGCCCAAGCCAGTGCCCACGGTGATGGTGAACATCACCAGGATCTGGTATTTCACCGCCAGCGACGGCGGACTGCCGGCCAGAATCTGGCCGGTCATCATGCCCGGTAGGCTCACCACCCCGGCCGCCGCCATCGCGTTGATGATCGGGATCATACCGCTGCGCATGGCCTCGCGACGGATGTCGCCGATCGCCCGAGACCAGGTCTGGCCCAGCATCAACCGATTCTCGATCACCACCCGCTGCCGCCAGGCGGTATCGGTGAGCCGGTCCATGCCCAGCGCCACCCCGGTCATGGTGTTGCCCAGCAGCATGCCCAGCAGGGGTATGGCGTACTGCGGCGTGTACCAGGGTTCGGGGCCGATGATGACGGTCAGCGTGAGTATCGTCACCGTGAACGACGATAGAAACATCGACAGAGTGCCGATGCCGAATGTCCAGCCACCGGTCAGCCGGCGTTTCTGCCGGGCCATTACCTCATACCCGGCGATCAGCAGCATCACCATTGCCATCAGCGCCACCCAGCGCAGTGCCGCGACCGCGAACAGCGCCTCCAGCACCAGACCGATCAGCGCCAGTTGCACCACGGTGCGCACCGCGGCAATGAGCAGCGCCCGGCCGATGCCCAGCCGTGCCAGGTGTGAACAGATCGCCAGGACCAGCACCAACACGGCCGCCAGTCCGAGTTTCCACCACTCCAGTTCGATGACCGTCACGTTGCATCCTCCAGGCGATCCGCGACAATCCGCCAATGCCGATCCGCAATGCGGCGGATCTGGGCCGGATCGTGGGCGACCCAGAGGATCGGCAGCCGTTCGGCACGGGCCAGAGACCGCACCCAGTCCTCCAGACGCTGACTGGTTTCCCCGTCAAGATTGGCCGTGGGCTCATCCAGCAGCAGGGCGCGGGGTTCGTGCGAGACGGCGCGCAGCAAGGCCAGGCGCTGCTTCTCGCCCGAGGACAGCCGGCTGACCTGCCAGTCCAGCACCTCGCGGGTGAAGCCCAGCGCCGCCAACCCCTCGGATGAGGGTTCCAGGAAATGCTCGCCGACGGTATCGGCCCACCACTGGCTTTCCGCCGGCACCAGCATTACCCACCGCCGCCAGCAGTGCGCGGGAGTGGCGGGCTGGCGGTGAGGGCCCAGGCGAACCTCTCCCTCGTGCGGATCGAGATCGGCGATGGCGCGCAGCAGGCGGCTCTTGCCCGACCCGGAGGGACCCGACAGGCAGACGATGCGGCCGGGCTCGACCGCCAGAGAGACCTGCCGCAATGTCCCGCAGGACAGTTCGCTGATCTCCAGGGTCGCGGCCTCGGTGGTCGTCACCTGTCGTTCAACCGGCATCGGATTGCCCGTGGAAGAGCCGGCTGTCCCACCAGACCGGTGTCGGAAGACCGGTCTCGATCTGGTGAAACTCCGCGTGTTCCGGGTTGATGATCACGTTCTGTTCCATGCGGGCGGTAAGCGACGGCACCAGCAGAATGGCCGAGCGGCGTTGTTCGACCCACTGCACTCCATGGACCCGGGACACGGAAGGTTCTTCACTGTCCCAGCCGGGCAGTGTGTCCTTGGTAACCATCTCGTAACTCAATTCCCTGGGCAGCGTGATTTCGATGAAGTGCTGATTCGGCGGCATGATCCCGTTGGCATGCACGAGCTTTTCCAGCATCGCGGTCGAATAGTGCCGGGACGCATAGATCACGGGGGTCGTACTGTCATTCCACCGTCCGGGGTAAAGCCTTGAACCGGCTGCATCGAAAATCGGGTAATCCCCGTGAGGATCGCCGATTCGGTAGGCGGTGAGGGTTCGATCCAGTTGCTGGACACTCACGCGGCCGAGCCGTACTTCAGCCGCCCCAGGATTCCTTCGACCGCATCGGCACCGACATCGTTGGCGACGGCCAATTCAAGGGGGATACGCTGCTGCAACAGCGGATGGGGTCGGTTCAGAAAGCGTCGCGCGTCCTCTTCACGCCCGTAGACATCCAATGCCATCGTCCAGACCCGCGCGACCCGTTCCAGTCGCTGGCTTTCCTGCGGACTCAAGGGTCTCTGCTGTCGCCGACGGCGCTTGAGCGTGCCCTCGGCCACGATCAGTTTCGTGAAGCTGCTGAGCCCCGGTGCAACCAGCGCCTGTACTCGTTCGAGGGAAGCTACGGGCAAGCCCTTGGAGAGTTCGTCGGAGAACCACAGCTGCGAGAAACCCTGCCGTACCGGCAAACCCAATACCTGGACGATTCTGCGAATGTCGGCCTCAGTTTGCATGATCAAGCTCCGGTCAGTTGATCGATATTCTAGGATCAGGTGGACCGGTGAGCAACAGAGACGATAAGCGGTGCCGCGGTCGGCGGCATGCTAATCCCGCTCAGGCCGCGCGGGCGTGAAAAATCCGGTACAGCATGGGGATCAGCAACAGGCTGACCAGCACCGAGAAGCTCAGTCCGGCGACGATGGAGATGGCCAGCGGCTCCAGCAACTCGGAACCGCGCCCCAGACCCAGCGCCAGCGGCATCATGCCCATCACCGTGGTCAGCGTGGTCATCAGGATCGGTCGCAGCCGCAGCCGGGCCGCCTCGACCACCGCATCGACCACGGCCAGGCCCTGGTCGCGCCGCAGTTCTATGGTCTCGACCAGCACGATGGCGTTGTTGACCACGATGCCGGCCAGCATGATCAGACCCAGCCACAACGGCATGGACAAGGGCAGGTTCAGCAGCCAGATGGCCAGCGCCACGCCGATGGCGGCAAACGGCACGCCAGCCATGATCAGCAAGGGATTGCGCAGGGACTCGTACTGCACGGCCATCACCACCAGCACCAGAAACAGGGCCAGCCCGAGCATCAGCGCGCTCTGGCCGCGGGCATCGCGCAGAGCCTGCAAGGCGCCGCCCTCGTATAGCGCATAACCCTGCGGCAGCTGGTAATCGGCCAGTGCCTGCTGGATGCGCTGGCTCGCTTCGCTGAGCGTGATGCCGTCCAGGCTGGCGCTGATCTCGACGATGCGCTGCTGATTATCCCGCAGCACGCTGGTCGATGTGGCCTCCAGCTCGACCCGCGCCACATCGCCGAGATAGATCGGCGTGCGCGCCCCGCCGATGACCAGGTTTTCCAGTTCGGCCATCGTGCCGATCTCGGTGCGCGGCAGTCGGACCCGCACATCGACGCTGCGGTCGCCGTCCAGGTACTCGGTCACCACCTCGCCACCCACCGCCAGCCGGAAGGCGCGCGCC
>CAYMHN010000020.1:8000-15523 GCA_964390235.1 uncultured Candidatus Competibacteraceae bacterium | reverse complement strand
TTCTTCTGGAAATACATATCACCCACCGACAGCGCCTCGTCGATGATCAACACATCCGGGTCGACCGCCGTGGCGGTGGCGAACGCCAGACGCATGAACATGCCCGAGGAATAGGTCTTGACCGGTCGCGACAGCACCTCCTCCGGCAGTTCCGAAAAAGCGGCGATCTCGTCGTAGTAGCGCGCCATACGCCGCGGCTTGATGCCGCTGAGCGCGCCCATCAGATAGACGTTCTCGCGACCGCTCTCCTCCGGATGGAAACCAGCGCCCAGTTCCAGCAGCGCGGTCACCCGGCCGTTGACTTCAAGTCGCCCGCTGCTGGGTCTGCTGGTGCCCGCCACCAGCTTGAGCAGGGTACTCTTGCCGGCGCCATTCTCGCCGATCAGACCGAAGGTCTCGCCCACCGGTATCGCGATGTCGATATCGCGCAGCGCCCAGTGCATCCGATGACGGGGTCGGCGGGTCAGCAGTTCGACCAGACGGTCGGCCGGACGCGGGTAGAGCCGGTATCCCTTGGCCAGGCCTTGCAACCGTATGGCCGCACTCACCCGAGGATCGCTCACAGATAATCGCCCAGGGTCGGCTTGAGCGCCCGGAACAACAACCAGCCGCCCAAACCCAGAACCACGGTCCAGAACAGCAGCGCCGCGACCGCCGGCCAACCGACCGGCAGGCCGAGAATCAGCCAGTGGTAGACCTCGATCAGGCCGGTGAACGGATTGAGCAGAAAATATCGATGATAGCCGGGCGGGATCAGACTGATCGGATAGAGAATCGGTGCTGAATAGAACAGGAATTGCAACAGCACCGGCAGCACTTGCAGCAGATCACGCAGGTGCACGCCGATGATGGCCAGGGCACAGCCCAGACCCAGACACAGCAGCAGCTGACCGCCCAGCACCAGCGGCAAGACCAGCAAGCGCACACTGAGCAGCCCCTCGGCAGCCAGGATGATCAGCAGTATCAGCGTGCCGACGGCCTGGGTGAGCAGACTGCTGACGACGGCCGTGGCCGGCAGCACATCGATGGGAAATACGATCTTCTCCAGGAACTGCTCCTGCCCGGCCAGCGATCCGGTCGCCCGGCTCAGACCGTCGGCGATGCTCAGCCAGGGCAGCAGTCCGGCCAGCAGATAGAGAAAATAACCCCGTTCGCTGGCCAGCTCCGGAACCCGCACCTGCAAGACCAGGGCGAACACCACGTAGAACAGCAGCACGGTGCACAGGGGCAGCAGCAAAGCCCAGGCCAGACCGCCGACCGAGCCGGCGTAGCGACTCTTGAGATCGCGTTTCAGCCACAGCCAGAACAAGAAGCCATGCTGGCGTACCGCTGCCAGTCGGTTCGCGTCGAACACCATGCCGCTCATCCCGTGCCCCTGCGCTCCTCCAGCCTCAACCGCTCCAGCGCATCGTAAACCTTGCCCGCCTCGACACTCCAGTCGCTGGACTCGGCGAAAACCAGTCCATTGTCCCGCAACCGTCGCCGCAGTCCGGCATCCTCCAGCAGCCGTACCAACGCCGCCGCCAGCGCCTCAGGCACGGCATCGGCCAGCAGGGCGTTGTATTCATGGCGTAGCTGCCATTCGACATTGGGACCGCGGTTGGACACCACCGGGCAGCCACAGGCCATCAGTTCCAGCGGCAGCAGCGACAGATTGGTCAACGACAGCACCAGGGCGCAGTCGCACTGGCTGTACAGTTCGGGCAGCTCATGGGGTGCCACCACCCCGGCGTCCAGATGCGGGAACGGGATCAGATACGCGGACGCATCCCAGCCGGCCCGCACGAACTCGACATCGGGCAGCTGTTGATGCACCAGACCCAGGGCCAGCAGACCCAGCTCGAAGCCGCGGCGCGGGGTGACATTGCGGGCATAGAAGAACACCCGGCGCGGTCCGGGTTTGCGCGGCAGAGGCCGATGCACTTGCCGATCGCAGGAGAAACCGAAGGCATGGGCGGTCAGCCCGTAACGCTCGCGCATCATACCGGCCAACCAGTCGCCAGCGGTGATGGCGGCACTGAAGCCGAACCGGTAGGTGGCCTCGGCGAAGGCATGGCTGCTGCCATGGGCGTAGAACCAGGGCTCGAAGTCCTGGACGAAATAGAGTCTATGCCGGGTCAAGGGGAAACGCCGCACCGGATAGGCGGTTTCCCAGGAGGTGGCCGCGGTGAACTCGGCGGGCGCGAAACCTTCCTCACCCAGCGCCACCTCGGCGGCCAGCGGCAGGAAGTGGCGGCGAATCAGCCGCCTGACATCGATCGCATGGCGGTAGGCAGTCGGCCCGGTCAGCACGATCCGGCAGGAATAACCGCGCCGTTCCAGCTGCGCGATCATGCGAAACGCCGTCATGTGGCCGCCACTGCCGATCTCGAAATGCGGGATCGCCCAGTTCATGGTACGGGGTCGGATCGCGGCCGGATCGCAAGCGAACTCGACCGGCGGCGCGGTGATGAACCGGTAGAAACCGAACAGATCGTTCCTGGCCGATGGCATATCCCGGAGCGGTTCCGCCGCTTGCCGGGCGCGGGACACTTGCTGGCCGCTCAGCCGACGCAGCAGATAACGCAAAGCCCCGGTTACACCCAGATGCCGGAACAGCAAGGGCAGCTTGCGCACGCGGCCGCGCAGCCGGAACCGACCGAAACCACGGATACCGGAACCGCTCATGCGATTCAGGAACGTTGCAGGGCGCGATCGCGGGATGAGCGCGCGGCCATCCAGTCGGGCAGCAGTTGCCTGCCGCCCAGATACAGTCCGCTCAGTCGCGCCAGGTTCAGCCAGGGAGTCCGCCAGCACCAGCGCCAGCGCGCCCACGGCCCCAAGTCGGACTCGCCGATCCAGCGCCAGTCGCGTCGGGTGAGCAGCGCCGCGTGCTTGAGCAGATGCCGGACACCGGGCACCTGCTGGTAGCCGAACAGCCGCTGGAGCGCGCCGGCCTCGTCGAAGGCCCGCCGGTAGCTGTCGAACACCCCCGGGGTATGCGAGTGATGGACACCGGCATCGGGCGCGTAGGCCTTGGCGTAACCGGCCTCGATCACGGTCTTGGCCCACAGCTGATCCTCGGCGAAATCCACCTCGGGCAGTGGAATCCGCTCCCACACCGAACGGCGCAGGCAGGCGTTGTTGCTGGAGAAGAAGTGCAGGAACTGGCGGTAGCCCACATCCCGGTGGTAGCGCTCCGGATCATCCATGCGTACCGGATTGGGCGCGACGGCAAAGCCCTGGAAGAACCCCCGTAGGTCGCGGGCGATCACCGGACCGCTGTCGGGATAGGCGTAATGCCGACCGAACGCACCCGCCGTATCCGGGCTCAGTTCCGCCGCCGCCACCAATCGGGCCAGCCAGTGCTCGTCGGCCGGTAGCGCATCCTGGGTCAGGAACACGATGAACTCGCCATGGGTCAAGGCCGCACCCAGATTGCGGGTCTTGCCGTGACCGAATTCGGCCGGCGGGATTTCATGCAGCCGGATGCCGCGCGCGCGCACCTGTTGCCGCGAACCATCGCGCGAGCCGGAATCGATCACCAGCAGCTCGAACGGCCAGTCGGTCCGCTGCGCCAGCACCGCGTCCAGCACCCGGCCCAGCAGTTCGCCCCCGTTCTTGACCGGGATGATGATCGAGGCCTTGATCGATCCCGCGTCCCGGTCCATGGCCGACATCACTCGCCGCGCCACTGGTTCAGATGGAGCATGTCGGGCCGTTGCAGCGGCTGCCGCCAAGGACTCTCCATGGGCACCACATTGCGCATCCGCTCGCGCAACTCGGAGGCCACTTGCACGGCCTCGTCGCTGCCGCTGACGACTTGGGGGGTGATCAGCACGATCAGCTCGGTGCGCCCGTATTCGTTGGATCGGTTGCCGAACAGGCCGCCGAGCACCGGCAGCCGGTGCAGACCCGGCAGGCCGGAGCTGCCGCTCGCCGAGCGTTCGCGTATCAGTCCGCCGAGCACGATGGTCTGGCCGGATTGCACCGACACCCGGCTGTTGATCTGGCGGGTCAGAAAGGCGCGCTGTCCAGTGGCTTCGTCGATGGGGCCGACATCGGTCACGTTCTGGTCGAGGTCCAGGGTCACCAGCCCACCGGCGTTGATCTTGGGGGTGACTTCCAGCTGCACCCCGGTGTCCTTGAACTGGATCGACTCGGTGATCACGCCGCCATCGCTGGTCGTCGTCCCGGTTCGTACCGGCTGCTGGTCACCGACCTGGATCCGGGCCTGTTGATTGTCCACCACCATCAGCTGCGGCGAGGACAGCACCCGGATCCGGGACTCCGCAGCCAGCACATTGAGCAGGGCGCGCACGATGCCACCCGCATCGGCAAGCGCATAGGTGAAGTTCGAGAAGTTGACATCACCGACCGGCGTACCGGGCGCCAGATTGAGCGAACCCAGGCCGCCGAAGCGGCCGACATCGTTCTTGAAGAACCATTGCAGGCCGTAACTCAGCTCGTCGGTCAGCGTCACCTCGGCGATGGTCGCCTCGATCAGCACCTGGCGCTTGGGCACGTCGATCTGGCGCAGCGCGCCCAGCATCCGCTCGTATTGCTGGGCACTGGCCCAGATCAGCAAGGCGTTGTTCTCGACATCGGCGATGATCCGGGTATTGTCGGTCGGACCACTACCGCCGCCGACCGGGGCCGCGGCCTGTGGCTGTCGACCCATGAGCTGCTCTTCGTCGATGGCCTGGAAGCTGGCCAGATTGATGCCTCCACCCGGTGGCGTGGCGATCTGGCCCGGCTGCAAGCCCGGCGCAACCCGACCGGAGGTGGACGGCCGGGTGCCGCTGCCGGTGGTGGTATCGAAGATATTGCCGATCAGCGAGGCCAGGTAATCGGCGTCGCTGTTCTGCACCTTGTACACGTACAGCCGCTCGCCACCGCTCTCGTCCAGCCGCTCGATCCACACCGTGGCTTCGTTCAGGTATTCGGGCTGCGGGGTGATCACCAGCACGGCATTCATCCGGGTGATCGGCACGAAGCGGAACAGGCCGGCAAACGGCAGACCGGAATCCGGGCCGAACAGCCGGCTCAACTCGTTGGTCATGTCCTGGGCATCGACATTGGCCAGCGGATACAGACCGACCGACATGCCGCGCAGCCAGTTGACATCGAAGATATCGATGGTTTCCTGCAAGTAGTTCAGCTCCTGACGGGTACCCCCGAGAATCAGCAGGTTGCGGATCGGATCGACCATCAGGACACCACCGGCCGGGGCGAACGGCTGCAGTATGGTTTCCATCTCCACCGCGCTGATGTAGCGCAAGGGGAAAATGCGCACCGCGTAACCCGGACCCGTGCGACCCAGTCGGGGCACATTGCTGCCGGCAACCGCGCCACCCACGGGCACGATCCGGTAACTGCCCTCGCTGCGCACCAGGGCCGCGCCGACCTGGCGCAGCAGGGTCTCCAGGGTCGGCAGCAGCAGGTCCCTGGGCAGGGGCCGGCTGGTCTGCACCGTCACCTCGCCCTGCACCGCCGGGTCGAGAATGTAGTTCTGACCCAGGGTATCGAAGATCACCTTGACCACATCGCGGATATCGGCCAGCTCGAAATTCAGGGTCACGTCACCCTGCAAGGTCTCCAGGACTTCCGGGGGTCTGGCGGCACGAGGATTGATGAACTCGCGGCTGCCGCTGACCACGACCGATCGCTGCGGCCGGCTCGACGGCGCCGGCTCGACGGCTGGACTGTCGCTGATCTGGTAGCTGGCGCGCAGCTCCTGCTCCAGCTTGGCGGCCAGAACGGCCCCTCCCTCGGCCGGGGTGGGCTGCAATTCGGCCCCGTTCGGGGTGGCGCAGGCATTGAGCAAAACCAGCAGCACGCAAATCGTGAGCCCCCGGATGATACGGCTACTAGGCAAGGTTTCTCCCCCTGGTCATCAGCTGCTTTGCTGGTATTGCAGCAGTTGCTCGATCAGCTGCCGAGGATCGATCTCCGGGGAGTCGATACCCTCTTCGTCGGTTTCGGTGCCGTCGATCACTTCGAGCTGCCCCTGCCGGGTCATCGGCCCTCGGGGATCGCGCGTGCGCACCGGTCTGGGAGCACGCTGATTGCGCAGCAAGGCCAGTTCACGCGTCTGCTCGCCGCGGCTCAAGGTCACGCTCTGCGACGCCACCTGCTCCAGTCGCCAATTGGCCACTTCCTCGCCCAGGTTGAGCCGGGCCACCCGGTTGGTATCATGCTGGAGGATCAGCGCCATCGTGGACCGATCGGTCAGAAAGATACCGACCAGACTCAGCTCGACTTCCGGCTCGGGCGGTGGCGGTGGTGCCTGCACCACGATCTCGGCCTCGGGTTCGGGCGGGCGCCGGTCCGGATAGAATACCGGTCGCTCGACCGTCTCGCTGTAGAACTCCAGGGTGGCGATCCGCGGCGGCTGGAAGGGTTGCACCTCGATCTCGGGAGCGGCGGTGTCGACGCCGGACGCCAGCCCCGGCTCCAGATGCGGCGGATTGAGCGCCTGATAGGCAAACCCTCCGACCAGGACCAGCCAGGCCAGCAGTAGCAGCAGATTGGTGCGGGTACGCGCGCGCATGATTCAGCTTCTCTGCATATAACCAGCCACATCGAACTGGGCGATCAGCTGTACCTCGGTTCGATAGCGCTGACTGGCCGGCAGGGGCCGACCGTCCGGACCGCGGGTCGCCGCCACCCGCTGGCGAATGGTCCGCGAGCGGACCTGTACATTATCCACGAACAGCATCGGTTGCGCCGACTCCAGGGCATGCAGGGTCTGTTGCAGGGTATCGGCATCACCGGTCAGCTGCACCCGGATCGCAACCCGGGTAAACCCCTGCTCCTCCACGGCGGGCAGGATCTGGCTGCTGGACAGGCTGCCGCCGCTGGCCTGCACCGCGCGGCTGACCCGCTGTTGCAGTTCGGTGGCCGCCAAGGGTGGGACTGCCTGGTTCAGATAATAGCCATCGGCGCTGCTGTCCTGGCGCACCGCGGCCAGCGTGTCGGCCAGCTGATCACGCGCGCCCAGCAGCCGCTGGTAGCGGTGCAACTGATCCTGCAGGGTATTCAGGTTGCCACTGTAGTACTGGTAGCGCGCCAGCCAGAGGCGCTCGAAAGCCAGGTAGCCGCTCGCCAGCACCAGCACCAGCACCAGCAGGGCGACCAGTCGATGGGCACCGGGGGAGAAGTTCATGGTCAATTCGTCCGATCGATCATGGGGACGATCTGCGCGGTCAGGAAGAACCGGTCCTGATCGGTTCGCCGGTCCCGGGTGATCGGCGACCGGAAGGTCGCTCCCTGGAACATCGACGAGGCTTCGATCAGGGATAGCAGGGCCGTCGCCTCGCTGGACTGACCGCGCAGTTCCAGCTGACCATTGCGGATCTCCAGCTGCTCGACCCAGGTATTATCGGGCAGCAAAGCGGTCAGTTCGTTGACCGTGTCGATGATCAGCGGACTCTTGTGGCGTTGTTCCAGCAGAAACCGCGAGGATTCGACCGTGGTCTCCAGCTGCTGGCGCAGCCTGCGGTCTTCAGCTTGGCGGGGTCGGTCAGGATGTTCATGCGGCA
>CAYMHN010000020.1:0-7990 GCA_964390235.1 uncultured Candidatus Competibacteraceae bacterium | reverse complement strand
GCATCCACTTGCGGCAGCAACGCAATCACCAGACTGCGCTGCTGCCAGAGCGGCAGGGCCAAACCCGCCGCAACCGTCAACAGGATCAGCAGCAGCAGCGTGGCCCGGACAAAACCGGCCGGGCTGGAGCGGCGCGGTCGCTGTCCGGGAGGGAGCAGATCGCAACTGCTGTCGTCCCCGGCCACGGCGACCCGCTCCGGCGCCAGACCCACGCTGCGCAGCTGGACCAGCAGCGGGTCCAGAACCGAGCGCAACACCATGGCAAAGCGCACCTTGATGGTCCGCCCCTCCGCCAACTGCTCGGCAATCCTGGCGTCGTAGTAGATCTTGTCGGCGGGAAACGGCGTCAGGCGATCCAGCTCGAAACCGACGACCTGATGCAGATTGGTCGCGGCGGCCTGCGGCAGGCTGATGGTCTGCAGCAGGGCCTGATCCGCAGCCAGTTGCAGCACCACCTGACGGTGCTGGGGTCGCGGCGCATCCTCGGGCAGCCCGTCCTCCAGCAGCGCCGAGGGATAGCGCGCCAACTCCCGGGTCTGGCCACGCTCGATACTGCTGATGATGACTTCATCCCGCAGCGGTTCGATCAGCAGCCGGGGCGGAGCGGCGAACAGTCGTTCACGCAAGGTCGCGGGCAGCCACAGCACGAGGCCTCGCCCCCACCAGCGCAGCAAGGCCCCCGGGCTCAGGTAGCGCCATAGCGGGGCAAACCGGGAACGTCGATTACTTACTTTCATGACCCTATCGTAGCATCGCTGCGCTGCTCACCCTATCAATAGCCCGCCTCGGAATCGGGTCGGACCTCCACGCCCTCGCGCCAGGCATCGATGTGGAATGCCTCGGTGACGTACTGTCGGCCGCTGATGGTGGCAGTGACCCCGGTCTCGATCCCGGTTATCGACCATGCCGTCAGCTGCACATGATAAGCCATGCCACCGCCGCCCGTCAGATATTCGCTGGGAAACGGGAACGGTGGTGGCGGTTCGTTCTGCTCGATGGCCAGCTCACGCTCGGCAATATACTCATCGATCAGGTCCGCATCCAGCCCTGGCACCGCGCGCAGCATCTCGGCCGAAGCGGCGGCCGGATTGAGTCCTGGCTGCTGCGACCAGACGGTGATCGAATCGGCGATCCGCCGGTAGAGCTCCGCCGTCATCCCGAACACCTGCTGCAGCTCTTCGATGCTCTCGAACGGCGCGTTCTTGGGACCGCGCGGGTAACCGGCCTGCAAATAGGTATCGCGTTCCGCGCCATCGATGCGCTCCAGATCGTCCGGATCGCGATAATCCTCGATCCGGTCGAGCAGGATATCGGCCTCCCGCTCATCCAGGCCGCCGATAGTGGTCAGCAGCCCCTTGAACAGTTCGCGATCGGCATGATTGATGTCGATCAGGCCGCTGGTATCGCGGACCGCGATGCGGACCTGACCGGAGCCGAAAGTCCAGAGCCGGGGCGTGCCGTCGATCGGCCAGGGCGACTCCGGATCCGGCTGAATCAGCAAGCGATAAGCGACATGGGCCAGCCCCGCTTCGGCCAGCGCCCGGCCTCTGGCGGTCTCCGTGGCATGGGTCGCCAGGGTGGTATCGGTGCGCAGGGTGTAGGCAAAACTGCCGGCCATGATAGCCAGCAGCATGATCACCCACAGGACGATGACCAGGGCCAGGCCTTGCTGTCGTCGGGGCGTGAGGTGCTCCATCCGGGCCATCAGTGGTTCAGGGCCACGGTCAGCTCCGGCCAGGGACGACCGGCCGCGGTCAGCGCGATGCTGACCAGCAGCGGCCGCTCGACCGGGTTCTCCCAGTTGGTCTGCCAGCTCGGCTCCAGCCCCGGCTCGGGACTGCCGAAATAGCGGACCGAAAACTCACCGACCCCGCTCAGCAGCGTGGTCTCCTCGACGGCATCCTCGTCCAGGCTGTCGTCCACGGCATCCCCCGGCCGGTAGGGTTGCCAGCGCAACCGCAGCACCGGTTCCGGGTCGCCGTCGAGCTGATCCAGCTGGACGAAATACAGTCCTCCCCGGCCTAGCCAGGTCAACATCGGCGCCACCCATCCCAGGCCGCTGTCGTGGCCTTCGAAGAACACCACCTGTCCCAGATCCGGATCGTTGCGGTAGACCGTCACCGACTGGCGCAGCTGGGTGCGCAGAAACGACTCCACCAGACGCATCTCGTTGACCCGTTCGGTCTGGGCGAGACCGGTCTGCCAGCTGCGGATGCCGATGTTCAGGCCGCCATACAACACCACCATCAGCACCGCCATCAGGCTCATGGCGATCAGCAGTTCCAGCAGGGTGAAGCCGGTCTGGCGCGCCATGCTTCAGAACACCTGGTCGATGCCCAGACGCAAGGTCTCCAGGACCAGCACCCGAGGTTCCCGATCTTCCCCCCAGTAGACCCGCAGCGTCACATGATACGGGGTGATACCGGTCTCGAATTGCGGTTCCGAAAACTCCGGTTCCTCGTAGCGGCGCACGCTGACCTGCCACCAGTACCCCTCGTCGAACTCGCCGCCGAGTTCGCCTTCGCTCAGAGGCTCCTCGACACCGATCGTCGCCAGCAGCGACTCGGCATGCAGGGTGGCCAGGGTGTATTCCTCGACCAGCGCGGCGTTGCGCAAGCCCTGGCCGAAAGTGCGCAGCAGCGTGCCCACGGCCAGGCTGAGGATGACGAACGCCACCAACAGCTCCAGCAGGGTGAAGCCACGATCATTCCGCATCGCGATCCTCGATCCGGACATGGCCGGTCAACCAGTCGACATTGACCCGGTACTCGACCGGACCGTCGATCAGGGCGATATACCCGCCGGTGGAACTGCCGTCGGGAAAGAAGCGGATGCCGCCGCGCTGCTCGTCGATCAGCTCGGACCGGGCGGTGTACAGACGGATGAGCACCGCCTCGGAAGCCGGCAGCGTGATCAGCCGGCTACGCCCGGCGACACTGGCCTGGCGGCGCTCGAGATCCACCGTCAGTGCAACCGGTTGCTGGCGGATGACGGCGTCGCTGCGGGCGGCGCGCAGTCCCGAAGCCAGCTCGCGGGCGGCGCCCCGCACCTCGGTGCTCAGGCCCACGCCGCTGAGCAGGGGCGGCACCAGCGCGATCATCAAGGTCATGATGATCAGCACCACCAGCAGTTCGAGCAGCGTGAAGCCGCGGGCCACGGTCGTCGATTCCGGCTACTGCCAGCTGACGATGTCGGCATCATTGCCCTCGCCGCCCGGCGACCCATCCGGGCCGTAGGACAGCAGATCGTAGGGACCGTGCTCGCCCGGCGCGCGGTAGATGAACTCGTTGCCCCAGGCGTCCTTGGGAATCACGTTGCGGCGCAGGTAGGGGCCGTTCCAGCGATCGAGGCCGGAGGGGCGCTCGATCAGCGCCTCCAGACCCTCGCTGCTGGTCGGATAGCGGCCGACTTCCAGCCGGAACATGTCCAGCGACGCGCCCAGTTGCTCGATCTGGGTTCGGGTGGTCTGGATATTGGCGGTCTCGGTCCTGCCGATCAGATTGGGTGCGATGATGCCGGCCAGCAGGCCGAGTATCACCAGCACCACCAGCAGTTCGACCAGGGTGAAACCGGCGCCGCGCGGCGACCCGCGATAGGGATACCTCGTCATGATTCAGCTACTCCAAAGCATTGTCAGCGGCGTCAGAACGCCAGGTCATTGATACTGATGATGGCGACCAGGATCGACATGATGATACCGGCGATGACCACCCCCAGACCCAGGATCAGCGCCGGCTCCATCAAGGCCAGCAGGCGCTTGACCGTGGTCTGCACCTCGCCGTCGTAGGTATCCGCCACCTGGAACAGCATGTCGTCCAGCTGGCCGGTTTCCTCGCCGACCCGGATCATGTGCACCGCCAGCGGCGGAAACCTGCCCTGCTCCATCAGCGGTTCGGCCAAGCCCTGGCCGGCCTTGAGATTCTCCGCCACGGTGCCGACCGCTTCGGCCAGAACCTGATTGCTCATGGTCTCCTTGACGATGGCCAGCGCGGTGAGCAAGGGCACCCCGTTGCGCAGCAGGGTGCCCAGGGTGCGCGCCAGCCGCGCCATTTCCACCTTGGCGACCAGATCGCCGACCAGTGGCAGGCGCAGCAACAACCGGTCCCAGCGGTAGCGGGTCTCGGGGCGGCTCAGCTGGCGCTGGAAAAAACCGATCAGCCCCAGCACCAGCAGCACACCCACCCACCAGTAGTCGCGCAGCCCGACGCCGACCGCGATCACGATCTGGGTGGACACCGGCAGGGCCTGACCGGCATCGTCGAACAGCGACTGGAACTGCGGCACCACATAAGTCAGCAGGATGATCACCGACAAGCCGGCCACCACCAGCAGGATCAGCGGGTAGATCAGGGCCGAGGTGACCGTATCCTTGAGCGCCTTGGACCGCTCCATGAACTCGCTGAGCCGGTCCAGCACCACATCCAGGGAACCGCTGGCCTCGCCGGCCCGCACCATGTTCAGATACAGCCGCGAGAACACGCCGGGCTGCTCCTCCATGGCGTCGGCCAGGGTCGAACCACCCCGCACCGACTCCTGGACCCGGTTGAGCAGGTTCTGCATCCGGCCTTCGCCGTTGATGCCGATCAGGATGCTGAGCGCCCGGTCCAGCGGCAGCCCGGCCTTGAGCAGCTTGGCCAGCTGCTGGGTGAACAGCCCGATCTCGCGCTGCGAGACCCGCTTGCGCGCCCCCGGCAGGGGCAGGCTGAGCGCGCGCCCCAGCCAGCCACCCTCGACCTCCTCCACCGACAGCGGTAACAGGCCCTGATCGCGCAGCCGCTGAATCAGGTCGTCCTGGCTGGCCGCCGCGAGTTCTTCCTTGAGGACTTCGCCGGCCGGGTTCACGGCCTCGTAGCGATAGACCGGCATGGACTCAGCCCTCCTGGGTGACGCGCAGCACGTCTTCCACCGTGGTCAGCCCGGCCACCGCCTTGCGCAGGCCATCCTCGTACATGGTATACATGCCTTCCTCGCGGGCCACCCGCTCGATATCGCCGGCATCGGCATGCTTGAGCACCAGGGCACGGAGCCGATCCGACATCACCAGAAACTCCATGATCGCCTGGCGGCCCTTGTAGCCGGTCCCGGTACAGTGCTCGCAGCCCACCGGCTTGTACAGGGTGATGGCCCGGTCCCGGGTATAACGGTCCAGGCCCAGTTCCTCGATCAGCTCCGGCAAGGCCTGGTAGGGCTCGCGGCACTCGGTGCACAGCAGCCGCACCAGCCGCTGGCCCATGATGCCGTTGACCGTGGAGGTCAGCAGATAGTCCTCCACCCCCATGTCGAGCAAGCGGGTCACCCCGCCGGCGGCGTCGTTGGTGTGCAGGCTGGACAGCACCAGATGGCCGGTCAGGGCCGACTGCACGGCGATGCGGGCGGTTTCCAGATCGCGGATCTCGCCGATCATGATGATGTCCGGGTCCTGGCGCACGATGGCCCGCAGCGCATTGGCGAAGGTCAGGTCGATCTGCGGCTTGACCTGGATCTGGTTGACGCCCTCCAGATTGTACTCGACCGGATCCTCGACCGTGAGGATCTTCACCGCCGGGCTGTTGAGCCGGGTCAGCGCGGTGTACAGGGTGGTGGACTTGCCGGAACCGGTCGGCCCGGTCACCAGGATGATGCCGTGTGGCAGGGCCAGCACCTTGAGAAAGCGCTGCAGCATGTCCATGCTGAAACCCAGCTTGTCGAACTCGAACACCACCCCGGACTTGTCCAGAATCCGCATCACCACGCTCTCGCCGTGCATGGTCGGCACGGTCGAGACGCGCAGATCGACCTCGCGTCCCTGGACCAGCAGCTGGATGCGCCCGTCCTGCGGCAGGCGCCGCTCGGCGATGTTCAGCTTGGCCATGATCTTGACCCGCGAGATCACCGCCGCCGACAGCTTGGCCGGGGGCGACTCCACCTCGATCATCACCCCGTCGATGCGGTAGCGGATCTTGAGCCGATTCTCGAACGGCTCGATGTGGACATCCGAGGCCCGTGACTCCACGGCGCGGGTGATCATCAGATTGACCAGCCGGATGACCGGCGCCTCGCTGGCCAGGTCGCGCAACTGCTCGATATCGGTCTGATCGTCCAGCTCGTCCTTGAGGCCGATCGATTCGACGATCTGGCCCATGGCGCTGCGATTGGTACCGTACAGCCGCTCGAAGGCGTTCTCGATCTCGGACGGCACGCCCACCCGCGGCAGGATCTCCAGCCCGCAGGCCATGCGCATGGCGGCGATGGCGTAGCCGTCGCCGGGATTGGCCATGGCCAGCACCAAGCGGCCGTCCTCCTCGTGCAGCGGCAGCAGGTGATGCGCCTTGAGGAACCGGACCGATATCCGCTGCTCGTCCAGTGGGGGCACCGCCGGATAGTCCTCGGGACGCACCAGCGGTACCTCGTGATACGCGGCCAGGGCCTCGGCCATGTCGCGCTCCGAGACCATGCCCAGCTTGACCAGCAACACCTCCAGGGTCTCGCTGCTCCTGTGGCTGAGGCTGCTGGCCCGGGCCAGATTCTCGCGGCTCAGACGACCCTGCAGCAGCAGCTGCTCACCCGGGGAAGCCGGCGGGACGGCCTGGATATCGGCTTCAACCGCGCTCATGACTCATGCCTCTGCGTGACCACCTGCTCGACCACCCGCGCCAGCCCCGGTTGCCAGGCCGGCATGGCGATGCCGAAGGTGTCCCGCAAGCGGGTGCAATCCAGCACCGAATAGGCCGGCCGGGCCGCCGGGGTCGGATAATCCGCGGTGCTGATGGGGATGATCTTGCGTACTTTCAGAGCTTGTACGTTCAAGGCTTGACAGACTCGGGCCTGCTCGACGATGGCACGGGCAAAACCATGCCAGGTGGTGGCCGGGGCACCGGCGAAATGGTAAGTACCCCAGCCTGAATCGGCGCTGAACGGCAGCTGTCCGGCCAGTCGCAGCAACGTGGCGGCGATATCGCCGGCAAACGTCGGACAACCATGCTGGTCGGCCACCACGCGCAGTTCCTCGCGCTCGGCGGCCAGGCGCAGCAGGGTCTTGACGAAATTCCGACCGTCCAGCCCGAATACCCAGCTGGTGCGCAGGATCAGGTGTCGGTCCAGCCGTTCCCGAACCGCCTGCTCGCCGGCCCATTTGCTGGCCCCGTACACGCCCAGCGGCCGGGTCGGATCGTCCTCGCGATACGGTCGCTGACCGCGCCCCCGCTCGGCGCGCCCCCGCTCGGCGCGCCCATCGAACACATAATCGGTGGAGATGTGCAACAGTGGAATACCTCGCACGGCGCAGGCCTCGGCCAGATGGGCCGGCCCATCCCGATTGACCGCATAGGCGCGTTCCGGTTCCTGCTCGGCCCGGTCCACCGCCGTATAGGCCGCCGCGTTGATCACCAGATCCACGCCGTCGATCGCCCGCCGCACGGCGGCGGCGTCACGGATATCGAGTTCGGCGGAGGTCCGGGCCCGGGTCTCGGAACCCGCCGCCTGGCGGGCCAGTTCCCGGCCGACCTGGCCACCCGCTCCGGTAATCAGCAGCCTCATGCCAGCTCCGGATAGTCCGGCAACCGGGTTTGTTCATGCAGGCGCGGATTGCCCCGGTCCTTGTCCGACAGCGCCACCTCGCGCAGCGGCCAGGCTATGCCGATGTCCGGATCATCCCAGGCGATGCCATGCTCCGAGGCCGGATGGTAGTAATCGGTGCACTTGTAGATGAAATCGGCTTCCTCGGACAACACCACGAAGCCATGAGCGAACCCCGGCGGCACATAGAACTGGCGCAGCGATGCGTCGTCCAGCTCGACGCCGACCCAGCGCCCGAAGCTCGGCGAGCCGCGCCGGATATCCACCGCCACGTCGAACACCCGGCCACGGCTCACCCGCACCAGCTTGCCCTGGGGCTGGACCAGCTGGTAGTGCAGGCCACGCAGCACGCCGCGCCGCGAGCGCGAGTGGTTGTCCTGGACGAAGTCGGGCACGCCGAGTTCGGCGAACAGTCCGGCCCGGTAGGTTTCCACGA
>CAYMHN010000019.1:0-15769 GCA_964390235.1 uncultured Candidatus Competibacteraceae bacterium | reverse complement strand
CAACCAGTTCCACATCGACATCCTGTGCGCCCATTTCGTGCAGCACCCCGACTGGTTCGACGTGGTGGTCGGTTCCAATCTGTTCGGCGACATCTTGTCCGATTTGGGTCCGGCCACCACCGGCACCATCGGCATCGCGCCCTCGGCCAATCTCAACCCGGAGCGCGATTATCCATCGATGTTCGAGCCGGTGCACGGCTCGGCGCCGGACATCGCCGGTCAAGGCATCGCCAATCCGATCGGCCAGATCTGGTCGGGTGCCATGCTGCTGGAGCATCTCGGCCATACCGACGCGGCGGCGGCGGTGCTCGGCGCCATCGAAGCGGTCTTGCTGGAAGGCCCGCGAACCCGCGATATCGGTGGCACGGCCAGCACGGTAGAGGTCGGCAAAGCCATCGCTGGAGCGCTGTAATGGTCGACGTGGTATTGCTCAGTACGGTGGACGATCCGGACCAGTGGCGCGCGCTGCTGAGCCGCGAACTCCCCGGTCTGAACCTGCGCCTGTATGCGGGCGACGAGGTTCGCGATCCGGAGTCCATCGAAGTGGCGCTGGTTTGGAAACCCCCACCCGGTGCGCTGAGTCGCTTCCCCGGACTCAAGCTGATCCATGGCCTGGGTCATGGGGTGGACTATCTGTTCGACGACCCCGAATTGCCCGCCGTAGTGCCGATCGCCCGGTTGGTCGACCCCGCACTGATCGCCCAGATGAGCGAATTCGTCAGTGCCCTGGCCTTGTGGCGGCATCGTCGTTTCGACGAGTATGCCGAGTTGCAGCGCGACGCTTGTTGGCACAAGCTGCCGCCGACCCGCACCAGCGACACCCGGGTCGGCATCCTGGGTCTGGGTGCCATCGGTGCCGACATCGCTGGCAAGCTACGGGCACTGGGCTTTACCGTACAGGGCTGGAGTCGCGGCCGCGCGGCGGACCGTCCGAAACACCTGGACGGCATCAGTTGCCACTCGGGTCCGGCCGGTCTGTCGGCCTGTCTGTCGGTCAGCGACATCCTGGTTTGCGTTTTGCCCTTGACACCGGACACGCGCGGCATCCTCAACGCCGCCAATCTGGCGCGACTGCCGCGCGGCGCGTATCTGATCAACATCGCCCGGGGTGGGCATCAGGTCGAGACCGATCTGATCGAGGCGCTGGACAGTGGTCATCTGAGCGGTGCCGCGCTGGACGTGTTCGACACCGAACCCCTGCCGGCGGAGCATCCGTTCTGGCGACATCCCGGCATCCGTGTTACTCCGCATATTTCAGGCCCCACCGTGGCGGAGTCCGCGGCTCGGCTGGTGGCGGTCAATATACGCCGGGTGCTGTCCGGCCAGCCGCCTCTGCACCGGGTCGACATCGACCGCCGTTACTGACTCAGCCTAGCCAGGCCCTGGCATTCCGGAACAACCGCAGCCAGGGGCCGTCCTCTCCCTGGCCATCCGGATACCAGGAGAACTGCACGGTTCGGAATACCCGCTCGGGATGCGGCATCAGGATGGTGGTCCGGCCGTCCGGGGTAGTGAAACCCGTCAGTCCGCCCGGCGATCCGTTGGGGTTGGCTGGATAGCGGGTCGCGGCCTGCCCTCGATGATCGATATAGCGCAAGGTGGCCAATGCATGTCCGGTATCCGATGCATGGTCGAAAGCGACTTGGCCTTCGCCGTGCGCCACCGCGATCGGCAGTCGCGAACCGGCCATGCCATGAAAAAACAGCGACGGAGAGTCCAGCACTTCGACCAGGGACAAGCGCGCCTCGAACTGCTCCGAACGGTTGCGCAGAAAGCGTGGCCAGTGCTCGGCACCGGGAATCAGTTCGCGCAAACCGGCCAGCATCTGGCATCCATTGCATACTCCTAGAGCGAAGCGATCCTCGCGCCGGAAAAAGTCACCGAACTGATCTCGCACCGCCGCGTGGAACAGAATGGATTTGGCCCAGCCCTGGCCGGCGCCCAGGACGTCACCATAGGAGAATCCACCGCAAGCGACCAGACCAGTGAAATCATCCAATCGAGCCCTGCTTTCGATCAGATCGCTCATATGCACATCGATGGCGTTAAAACCGGCGCGATCGAAGGCGGCCGCCATCTCGTTATGTCCATTGACGCCCTGTTCACGCAGAATCGCCACCCGCGGCCGGACGCCACTGGCGATGAATGGCGTCGCCGGGTTGTCCGCGGGGTCGAAGCTCGATTGGAACTGCAAGCCAGGGTCGTCGGCATCGTCCAGGGCGGCTAACGCTTCGGCGGCACAGTCCGGATCGTCGCGCAGGGCCTGCATGCGGTTACTGGTTTCCGACCAGATGCGATGCAGTTCGGCGCGTGATCGGTCGAGCAAGGTATGGCCTTGATGGCGCACGACGATACGCTGTGAGTTGTCGATCTCGCCGATGACATGCGAACAAGTGCCCAGACCGGCGGCTTCAAGCCGGCGCAGCACGGTGTTTCGGTCGCAACAGCGAACCTGGACGACGACGCCCGGTTCCTCGGCAAACAGGGCCGCTAGCACATCATCTCCCAGATCGTCGAGCGTCAGCGTTAGACCGACATGGCCGGCAAAGGCCATTTCGCACGCACTGACCCAGAGTCCGCCGTCGGAGCGGTCGTGATAAGCCAGCAGCAGACCGGATTGATTCAAGCCCTGGATCGCATCGAACAACGCCCGCAGATCTCCTGGTCGATCCAGATCGGCCGGGAGATTGCCGAGTTGGCCATAGACCTGGGCCAGTACCGATCCGCCCAGACGGTGCCGGCCACGGCCCAGATCGACCAGAATCAGTTCGCTCTCACCCCGATCCAGTCGCAGTAGAGGAGTCAGCGTCCGGCGTATGTCGGCCACCGGCGTGAAAGCCGAGACGATTAGCGACAGTGGCGCGGTCACCGAACTCGGTCCATCCGGTGTCTGCCAGACGGTTTTCATGCTCAGCGAGTCCTTGCCGACCGGAATGGCCATGTCCAGGGCTGGACACAGTTCGAGGCCGATCGCGCGTACCGTATCGTAGAGCACGGCATCCTCGCCGGGATGACCGGCAGCCGCCATCCAGTTGGCCGACAGCTTGATGTCACCCAGACGTCCGATGGCAGCCGCGGCGATATTGGTGATGGCCTCGGCGACCGCCAGCCGGCCCGAGGCCGGACCGTCCAGCAGGGCCACGGGGCTGCGTTCACCCATGGTCATGGCCTCGCCGGTGTAGGCCTGAAAGCCGCTGGCGGTCACAGCGACATCGGCAACCGGGACCTGCCAGGGGCCGACCATCTGATCGCGGCAGACCAGTCCACCGACGGTGCGATCGCCGATGGTGATCAGAAAGCTCTTGTCAGCCACCGCCGGAAACCGCAACACTCGCTCGGCGGCCTCGGCCAGTTCGATGGCGGTGCGATCCAGGGCTGGTGTCCGCACTGGTCGGCGGGTCACCAGCCGGGCCATGCGAGGCGGTTTGCCAAGCAGAACCTCCAAGGGCATATCCACCGGTCGATTGTCGAACAGTCGATCGTTGACAATCAACTGCTGCTCGGCGCGGGTTTCACCCAACACCGCACAAGGGCAGCGCTCACGATTGCACAAGGCGATGAAGCGCGTCAGCTGCTCGCGAGCCACGGCCAGCACATAGCGTTCCTGGGCTTCGTTGCACCACAGCTCGCGCGGACTCATCCCAGGGTCGGCCGTGGGGATCTCGCGTAGTTCGAAATGGCCGCCGCGCCCGGCATCGTGGATGATTTCCGGCAAGGCATTGGACAGACCGCCGGCGCCAACATCGTGGATCGACAGAATCGGGTTGCGCGCCCCTTGTGCCCAGCAGCGGTCGATGACTTCCTGGCAGCGGCGTTGCATTTCCGGGTTGTCGCGCTGTACCGAGGCGAAGTCCAGTTCGGCGTCGCCTTGTCCGCTGGACCGGCTGGAGGCCGCGCCGCCACCGAGGCCGATCAGCATGGCCGGACCACCCAGAACCACGATGGGCGTACCGGGCGGGAGACTCGCCTTGTTGATGTGGGAGGCGCGGATATTGCCCAGGCCTCCGGCGATCATGATCGGTTTGTGATAGCCGCGCCACTGCTCATCGACCCGCTGCTCGAAACTGCGAAAATAGCCGCACAGGGCCGGTCGGCCGAATTCATTGTTGAATGCCGCCGCGCCTATCGGACCCTCGCGCATGATGTCCAGCGGCGAGGCGATATGTTCCGGCCGTCCAGCATCGGGCAGCTCCCAGGGCTGGATGAAATCGGGAATCCGCAGATGCGAAACCGTGAACCCGACCAGTCCCGCCTTGGGTCTGGCACCCCTACCGGTCGCGCCCTCATCGCGGATTTCGCCGCCCGAGCCGGTGGCCGCTCCGGGGTAGGGGGAGACCGCCGTGGGATGATTATGGGTCTCGACCTTGAGCAGGATATGTAAGGGTTCCTCATGGTAACGGTACTCGCCACTGCTCGGATCGGAAAACCAGCGAGCAGCCCGGACACCCTCGATGACCGCCGCATTGTCGTGGTAGGCCGACAGTACCCCGAGAGGCGCGTGCTGATGTGTATGGCGGATCATGCCGAACAGGGTATGCGCGGCGGATTCGCCATCAATGATCCAACGGGCATTGAATATCTTGTGCCGGCAGTGCTCGGAGTTGGCCTGGGCGAACATCATCAGCTCGGCGTCGCTGGGATCGCGGCCGAGTCGCGTGTAGTGATGAACCAGGTAAGCGATTTCATCGGCTGACAGCGCCAGCCCCAGGGTCCTATCGGCCTGTTCGATCGCGGCAGGGCCGAGCTCCAGCAGTGGCACTACTTGTGATCGGCGTGGTTCGGCTTGTGCGAACAGGGTCTCGGGAGCGACATCGCCAGGCAGTATCGCTTGAGTCATACGGTCGTGCAGTAGCGGTGCAAGTTCGCGCAGCATGCCGAGTTCCAGCGGAGCCTCGCTGTCCAGAAACCAGGCGACGCCGCGCTCGATGCGGCGTATCCGGGTCAGACCGCACTGGTGGCAGATGTCGGTGGCCTTGGATGACCAGGGCGATTGCGTGCCGGGTCTTGGCACCACCAGCAGCGTGGGCGAGGAGGGACGATTGGCGAAAGTCGGTGGTCCATCATGTAGCAACCGGTCGAGGATGGCGAGTGCGTCCGGGCTTGGCTGGTCGGTCACGTCGATAAAATGGCGAAATTCGGCCTGCAATCGGGTGATGCCAGGAACCCGACGATTCAGCTGCTCGTGCAGCCGGGCGAGTCGGAACGCCGACAGCGCCTGATTACCGGTCAGCACAAGCATGATGATGGACTCCGTACGGACTGCCACAGCCGCGTCATGATACCGGAAATCCCTTCAGACCAGCGCCACCTGTTGTTGCAGCATGGTATTCATCGGTACGGGTCGACCCATCCAATAGCCTTGCAGATAGTCGACCCCCAAGTCGCTGAGCAGGGAGACGACGGCTTCCGATTCGACATGTTCAGCCACCGTCCTCACGTTCAGCATGCGGGCGATCCTGATGATGGTGGTGACCAGGGTCTGATCGATGGGGTCGCTGGGGATGCGTCGGATCAGGCTGCCATCCAGTTTGATGAAATCCACCGGTAGATTGCGCAGATAACCGATGGTGGTCATGCCGCTGCCGAAATCGTCGATGGCGAAACGGCAACCGTGGCGCTTGAGCCGGTGGATCAAGGTCGAAGCCTGTGCGTAGTTGGCAATGGTGGCGGTCTCGGTAATCTCGATACAGATCGTGGTTCCGGGTATGCCGGTGCGCTCCAGTTCGGTGACGATATGTTCATAGAAATCGGGCTGTCCCAGCGACATGGCGGAGATGTTGATGCACGCCATGAGCTTTGGAGGCAATTGCGGGAGAAATCTGGCCAGGCTCTCCATACTGCGGCTGATCACGTAACGGTCGAGGCGGGTGGCCAGGCCGAAGCGCTCGGCTGCCGGGATGAAGTCGCCGGGCAGGATCAGCCCTTCCTGTTGATCCACCAGACGCAGCAGTACCTCATGGATCGAGGACGTGGGGTCAGGTGGATTGATCGGTACGATGGGTTGACAATACAGCTGGAACCGATCTTCTTCCAGTGCTTGATTGAGTCGGAAGACCCAGTGGGTTTCCATGTGATGCCGGCGAGTGCTGGCGTCGCTCTCGCGATAGACATGGAGTCGGTTGCGACCGGTCTCCTTGGCCATCAAGCAGGCAGTGTCGGCCATGGTCATGGCTGCATCCTCGCTGGGGCAAGCGGCATTGATCCGGTACAGACCGATACTCACCCCTACCGCAAACGACTGATCATGCCAGCGGAAGCGGGTATCGTTGACCTTTCTCTGTAGCCACTCGATGCGTCGGCGGGCTTCCGGCTCATCGCAATTCAGCATGAGCAATCCGAATTCGTCACCTCCGAGACGAGCCACGATGTCGGAGGGACTCTGGTAGGATTCCAGCAATAGGCCAAGGTGGCGCAGCAGATGATCGCCCGCCATATGACCGTAAGTATCATTGACCACCTTGAACAGGTCGACATCCATGTAGCCCAGCACATGGCTATTGTCGTGTTCGCGTGCGTCAAGCAGTGCGGCACTGAGTCGAATTTCGAACTCCCGCCGATTGTACAGACCGGTGAGGGGATCGTGACTCGCATGGTATTGGAGTTCCTCCTGAACCTTGTGCAGTTCGTCGACGGAATCTTGTAGGCGCTCGATGGCCAGGGCCGAGGCAATCTTGGTTGCGGCCATGGAGGCGATGGTGGTCATGATCTCCAGGTGCTCGCCGGTGTAGAAATCGGCATCCGGGTGCTCCGAGTCGATCACGCCGATCACCTTGTTTTCGAAGAAGATCGGTACCGCCAGCTCGGATAGACGGGCTTCGTCGTCGGTAATGTAGCGTGGATCCGCTCGGGTATTGCTGATCAGTTCCGGCTTGCCGGTTGTCGCCACCGTGCCGACTATCCCCTGACCGACCGGAATGGCGATCGGGTCGAGGATTTCCTTGGCCACCGGGTTCTTGGGTCCGTGCGCGGCACGCTGTTGCAGTACCTGCCCTGATTCATCGACCAGGTAGATGACGCAATCCAGGAAACCGAGCTGGGCGATGGCGCTCTTGGCCACCAGCCAGAGAATATCGTCCATGGAAGACTGCTGTAACAGTCCCAGCGCCAGCTCGTTGATGATCTGAAGATAGTGCGCCCGTCGTTTGAGGTCGAGATAGAAATCGTTGATCTGTGGATCGGCCACGACGGTTGCTCTAGTGTACAATCAAGTGACGTCGGTACAGAGCAGATACAGCGGTTCTATCGAAGAACTGAAGCGAATCGTCAGCCGGTGTCTTGACGCTGGCAGAGTCGATCGTACCGGACCGTGCTTGCACCTGTAATCAAGCTTGTTCAGTCGCTTGCAAAGCAGGCTGTTGAAGCCATGGATGAACTCGGCCACTTTCTCGGACGAGTCGCTCTCCGATTCACCAAACAAGCCATCGCGGCTGATGATATTGTTCCAGGCTTTCGACAGCAATATGCTGAGCGTGTAATAGGTCTTCTTCCTGAACAGACCTTTGTGTCTCAGCGTATGGGTTACGCAGTAGATCTGATAATCACCGGGAGGGGGGAGCGTAGGGCTGATCTCAGCCACTTGGACCACGAAACCTTTGCTGTAGAAGAACTCGTAGGTCAGCTCCAGGATTTTCTCCACGATTTGCTGATCGAATTCCGGCCATAAAGTAAGATTGGCATCGAGCTGACTCGGTGAAGCCAAGGCCTTGAAGTCGGTTAAATGCTGGAACAGTTCCTCTTTGCTACGGAAATGACCGAGCGCCACCAGCGCTTCCCCCAGATAAAAATGGTTACTGGCTTGGGCTGTGAGCAGTTCCTGAAGCTGTTCGGGACTGATCAGGCCCATGCTCACCGCTAGTTCGCCGAACTTGGCGGTGCTGGTCTGTTGTGCTTCCAGGATACGGGCAACACCATCGGATTTCAGATACCCATGCTGTATGCACAACTCGCCCAGTAACAGGTGAGGTTGGTGCTGTAGACGGATGGCTTCCTCCAGTTGTGCGGGACTGAGGATCCGCCGCTCGATCAGGTAGGAGGTAAAATGCCGCTCGCTGACATGGGCGGTGCTATCGGCTTCACGCAAAACTTCCAATCTGAGCGGCTCCTGGTGGGCTGGTTGATCGGATTGATGCGTGGGTTTTTCGTCAGCCATGAACAGCAAGACTCCCCTGATCGGATCGGTTTGAGGTAAGGATGCAACAAGGTCGGAAGGTTCTGGACTATTCAGTGATGACCAAAACCATATCGGACGGATGTTACCCCCATCGACTCATGGATTGCCTATTCTATACCGTCTTTGTGCTTTTTCCGGTAAAAATTGCTCCAAGGTATTGATAATTTTGCTTCTTTATGTGTCAAAAACTGATAATCTTCATATTTATAGAAACTTAAGCGTAGGAGATCACAATGCAAGCTTTACCGTTGCAACACCATTTTACCCATGATTCCAGCAGCACTGGCAATGGCCTCCCCGAAAACGGTGCACTAGGCGCCAAGCGGCTGCCCGGCTCGGTTCTACCGGTAATCGACATCGGCGCCCTGCGCGGCAGACAACTCGCCGACAAGCGCAAAGTTGCCGAGACCCTGGCTCAGGCTGCCCATGAGATCGGATTTTTCTATATCACCAACCATGGCATATCGCAGTCACTGATCGCCAATGTCTATCACGAGGCCGAGCGTTTCTTCAGCCTGCCTTTGGCGGAAAAACTGCGCTATGATATTGCTCGTTCGAATAATCACCGTGGCTATGTATCCCAGGCGCAGCGCGGCGACTATGCGGATGAGCAGGGCGAGCGCCATTACGAGGCCTTCGATCTGGCCTTGGATCTGCTGCCTGACGATCCCGAATACCATCGCGCCGACAAGTTGCTGGGACCCAATGTCTGGCCGGCTTTGCCCGGGTTCCGTGACAGAGTCTACCAATACTACCAGTCCGTGGCGGATCTGGCCCAGATGCTGTGCCGGGCCTTCGAGATCCATCTGCGTCTGGCGCCCGGCTATTTCCGACAGTTCACCGACAAGTCCACGTCGCAGTTGCGGTTGCTGCACTATATCGAGAACCAGGCGCTGATGAACGCCAAGGACATGAACATGGGCGCGCATACCGACTACGAATGTTTCACCATCCTGCATCAGACCAAACCCGGCTTGCAGGTGATGAACTCGGCGGACCAGTGGATCGAAGCCCCACCGCTGGAAGGCACGTTCGTGGTCAATATCGGCGACATGATGGAAGCCTGGACCAATGGTCTGTTCCGGGCCACGCTGCATCGGGTGGTGAACCACGGCCATGAACGCTATTCCATGCCGTATTTCCAGGCAACCAATTTCGACGCCGAGGTCCGCCCCGTGCCTACCGTGATCGGCAAATCCAACCCCCCACGCTATCAACCGATCATCGCCGGGCATCATCTACTCGGCCAACTGGTTCGCGATTTTTCCTATCTCAAGCGTCGCCATCAGAACGGCGAACTGCATTTGCCGAAACTGCCGAATGGCAATCCGTTTGAACAGCGACCGAATTGCGCTATTCTTGAACAGTTGGCTGCCTGATCAGTGGGCAGTATAGGGAAATCCTGATTATGATCGAGTGACCATGCCGACCTTCGAGACCATTGCTATCGTGACCTTCGCCGGGTTGGCGCTCAGTGCATCGCCTGGCCCCTCCATGCTCTACGTGCTGTCGCGCAGCATAGGCCAAAGCCACACCGCCGGCTTGGTCTCGGCCGCGGGACTCGCGGTGGGCGGCTTTCTCCACGTGATCGCCGCTGCGCTTGGTCTGGCTGCGTTGTTCAACTACTTCCCGAATGTATTCCTGGCCCTGAAATACGCGGGGGCGGTGTATCTCATCTACCTCGGCATCGGCATGTTCCGCGACAGCGGTGGCAGCGACCCGTCGGGAGTGGAGCGGGTCAAGCGCGTGAGCCTGCGACGGGTGTTCTACCAGGGCATACTGGTCGAGGCCTTGAACCCCAAGACGCTACTATTCTTCGTGGCCTTTCTGCCCCAGTTCGTGGATCAGCAGCTCGGCTCGGTTGGCACGCAAATGCTGATCCTGGGCGCGCTGGTACCGCTTACGGCCGTGCCATCCGACCTGATCGTCGCGTTCACTGGAGGCGGAATTGCGCAGCGTATAGCCCGGAATCGGGACATGAGTCGGCTGCTTTCCTGGTTGGCCGGAGCCATTCTGATCGGTCTGGGACTGAATATCTTCATTAGCTGAGAGCCTTGACGGAACAGCGTTCAACCTTCCGGAATCTGTAGGGTCATACCGGCCGCGATCGAGTTCGCGTTGTCCAGACCGTTGATGGCGATCAGATTGGCAAGGCTGACATCATGCCGTTGCGCGATGGCCGACAGGGTATCTCCACGACGCACCGTGTAAGGCCGGGTTGGTGAGCGGGTTCCAGCTTCGACGATTTCCATGCCTAGGCCGGGACGCGCGTTCCGATAGGACTGGATACCCTGCAATATGGCCTCGGCGATTTTTTGCTGATGGGAAGAAGTATTGAGCAGACGCTCTTCCTCCGGATTGGAAATAAAGCCGGTTTCGACCAGTACCGAGGGGATGTCCGGTGAGCGCAGCACCGCGAAATTGGCCCGTTCCACCTTGTGGCTGTGCAAGCGACCCACCTGGCCCAGTTCCCGGAGAATCTTGCCCCCCACCTCGTTGCTGTCGGCCAGCACGGCATCGTGCACCATGTCGAACACGATCTGGCGCAACTGCTGATCGGGAATATTGAGTTCCGGCTCGATCAGATCGGACTTGTTTTCGGATTCCGCCAGCCAGCTTGCCATGGTGCTGGATGCCCCTCGGGTCGACAGCATGTAGATCGAGGCACCGCGAGGCCGGGGGTTGGTGAAAGCATCGGCATGGATCGAAATGAACAGATCGGCCCGGCGCTGGCGGGCAATGCTGATGCGCTGATACAGCCGCAGATAGCGGTCGTCGCTGCGGGTCAGAAAGGCGCTCATCCCGGCTTCTGCATCGATCAGGCGCTTGAGGCGTTGCGCGATCTCCAGCACGACTTTCTTTTCCCGGGTGCCGCCGGGGCCTATGGCACCCGGGTCCCGGCCGCCATGACCGGGATCGATGGCAATCAGAATGTCTCGACGCTGAACCCGTACCGGTGGCGCGGGACGAGGGCCGGGTTCAACGCGGCTGACCACCGTTGGCGGTTCGATGACGGTCTGCCGACTTGCCGAGGCAGGCACGGTAGCGGGTGCCGGAGAGCCTGTCGTGATCGGTGGGGTGGTGGGCCGACTGACCATCTCGATGGCTGGCAGCGTGGCGATGCTGGCCATTGCCGTCTGCGACGCCGGGATCACCGGCTGAGCGAGGATTTGCGGTACAGCGTAGGCCACGCTGTCGGGATGTTGCAGGACCATCGGGCGATTGCGGAACAGATCGACGACCAGGAGCAGTCCGTGCTGCTGGAATATGGTCGCCTTGCCGAACATGTCTCGGCTCAGGTCGACGACCAGACGCAGGTCGCCGTCGTCATGCGTCCCGCTACGCAGACCCTGGAAATCGGCGGAGGACAGGCCATGCCGCAGACCGCGCGAGCTTGCGCGTTTCAGATCGATGACCAGCCGGGGAGGGTTGTTCAGCATGAAGCTGCGATAGGCGGTCGGTCCGCTCAGCTCGAATACCAGCTGACTGCCATCGGGCAGCGCGTTGTAACGACCTCCACTGACCTCCACCTGAGCGGCGCAGAGCGTGGTGAAGGCGAATAACAGCAATCCGGTTAGCAGCCTCATCAGCAGCATCGTCGATTTGGCCTTGTTACAATAAGTATATACAAATAACAACAAATACGCCTCAAATACAACAGTGTATTTAACTGTTGTTCTCATGCAACAGCACGAGTCTGGTGATCAGCTCCGGGGAATATGCCGTGACCCGTGCTTTCCTGCGATCTGCCTGGTACCCCAGTTCGATGATCAGATCGGCCTCCGGTAGCCAGCCGGCGCCCCGTTCCGGCCATTCGATCAACAGCAGAGTTTCGCCCAGCCCATCGCGCAGCCCCAGATACTCCAGCTCTTCCGGGTCGACGAGGCGGTACAGATCACAGTGTGCAATGGCTCGCCCCGCGAGCCGGTAGGGTTCGATCAGGGTGTAAGTAGGGCTCTTAACCGGCCCCTGATGGCCTAGCGCCATCAGCAGCCCGCGCACCAGGGTGGTCTTGCCGGTGCCCAGATCGCCCCGCAGATAAACCACGGCGGTTGCCGGCAGCAGTGGGGCCAGTCTGGCACCCAGCGCTTCGGTCGCTTCGGCGTCGGCCAGTTCCAGAGTTAACGTCATGGATTGATCAGACGGCGCAGTGGTGGCAGCAGATCACAGGCCAGCAGTCCACGTTCCCCATCGCGCGCGGCATGATCGGCCGCCGTGGCATGCAGCCAGCACCCCAGACGCGCCGCCGGGTAGAGAGCTAGTCCCTGGGCGAGCAGTCCGGCGACGATGCCGGTCAGGATGTCGCCCATGCCGCCGCTGGCCATACCGGGGTTACCCGACTGAATCAGGCTGATCGGGTGCCCGGAAGCCGCGATCAGACTGCCGGCACCCTTGAGTATTGCAACGCCACCATAGCGTTGTACCAGCTCTTCGACAGCGGCAAACCGATCCTGCTGGACCATGCAGGTACTGCAATCCAGAAGTCGGGCCGCTTCGCCCGGATGAGGGGTCAAGACCCAGTCATCTCGTCGTTGTGGCGCCCCGGCCAGCAGATTCAGCGCATCGGCGTCCAGCACCAGGGGTTTGCCGCTGGCCAGTGCGGTGCTTAGCAAGGCTTGTCCCCAGTCCCCGTTGCCCAGGCCGGGACCGACCGCCAGCACGGAACCGCGTTCCAGCAGCGGTAGCAATGCCGTCGGGTCGGTGATACCGTGGAACATGATCTCGGGCCGCAGAGCGGCTTGTGCCAATGCATGCTCGGGTCGGGTAGCGACACTGACCAGACCGGCGCCGCTGCGGGCCGCGGCTTCGGCGCTCATGCGGGCGGCTCCGGCATAACCATGGTCGCCGCCAATCACCAGCACATGACCGAAAATGCCTTTATGCGCCGTGCGTGGACGTGGAGCCAGCAGGGTCGTCCGGTCCTCGCCACAGTACCGCCAGGCACCGGGTTGGATATCCACATGGATCGCGTGAGGTACCGACAGATCATCGAAACGGAGTACCCCGCAACAGTCCGGACCCTGACCGGTGAACAGACCCTGCTTGAGGCCGATGAAACTCACTGTCAGCGCGGCCCGTACGGCAACTCCGAGCACGGCGCCGCTATCGGCAGCCAGGCCGGAGGGGATGTCGACCGCCAAAACCGGGGTGGGTGCCGTGTTGACAGCCTCGATGGCGCGCCGCCAATGACCTTCGACCGGCCGGGTCAGGCCGGTGCCCAGCAGGGCATCGACGATGACGTCGGCTGATCCCAGGCGCTCGGCATCGAAAGGCATGACTTCGATCCCGGCGTCCAGGGCATCCTGCCAGGCACGGCGAGCATCGCCTTGCAGGGCGCCGGGGTCGGTCAGGGCCAGCGCGCTGGCCTGCAAGCCGTGCTCTCTGGCCAGTCGGGCGATCACATAGCCATCGCCGCCATTGTTGCCGGCGCCGCAGACCGCTACAATCGAGCGCGCTGCCGGCCATTGCTGGCGCAAGGCGGCAAAAGCCGCCGCGCCGGCCCGGCTCATCAACACATAACCCGGAATACCGTAGTGTTCGATCGCCAAGCGATCCAGTTCGCGGACCTGAGCGGCCCGATACAGCATCTGAGGCAACTGCGGTAGCCGGTTCTCTGTTGTCATGACCGATTGCATCCATCTTCATGTCCGCTCAAGATAACCCGGCGCCGTCCGGTAAATCCAGCCGCTCCGAAGCACTTGACCTGGTGGCCCGGATCAAGGCTCTGGGGCGTGAACTCGGATTTCAACAGGTCGGGATCAGCGACATCGATCTCGATGCTCACGAGCCGCATTTGCTGGACTGGCTGACTGTGGGCTTTCACGGCGACATGGATTACATGCAGCGCCACGGGGTCAAGCGTGCCCGTCCGGCCGAGCTGATCCCCGGGACCGTGCGGGTGATCAGTGCCCGCATGGACTACCTACCTCCAGCCGCCAGGGAACCCTGGTCGGTACTGAACGACGGGGATCTGGGCTATGTCTCGCGCTATGCGCTGGGGCGTGATTACCACAAGGTGTTGCGCAAACGCTTACAGCGCTTGGCCGACCGAATCGCGGAACTGGTCGGACCGCTGGGTTATCGCGTCTTTTGCGACAGCGCGCCGGTGCTGGAAAAGGCGCTGGCCGAACGGGCCGGACTGGGCTGGATCGGTAAGCATAGCAATCTGCTGCATCGCCGGGCTGGTTCCTGGTTCTTTCTGGGCGAAATTTTCATCGATCTGCCGTTGCCGGTCGATAGCCCAGCCGGCAACCATTGCGGCAGCTGCCGACGCTGTCTGGATGCCTGCCCGACCGGTGCCATCGTCGCATCGTATCGAGTCGATGCGCGACGCTGCATTTCCTATCACACCATCGAGCTGCACGGCCCCATACCGGTGGAGTTTCGCCGCGCCATAGGCAACCGCATCTACGGTTGCGACGACTGCCAGCTGGTCTGTCCGTGGAACAAGTTCGCTACCCCGACCCCGGAAACGGATTTTCTACCCCGCCATGGCCTGGATGCGCCGCGCCTGATCGATCTGTTCAGCTGGGATGAGGCCGAGTTCATGCAGCGCACCGAAGGCTCGGCGATTCGCCGCATCGGTCATCGGCGCTGGCTGAGAAACATCGCCGTGGCGCTGGGTAACGCGCCCCATGGCCCGGAAGTCATGGCCGCGCTGCGATCCCGTGCCGAGGATCCCTCCCGGCTGATTCGCGAGCATGTGCGCTGGGCTCTGGCCGAGCAAGCCCAGCGCGCTCCCATCAGTACTTCCAGACCAGTTCCCCGTGATACACCAGATTCTGGATCAGCGGTTGCAGAATGATCTCCATGGCGAAGCCCATCTTGCCGCCCGGGACCACGATAGTGTTGGGACGTGACATGAAGGCGTCCTGCAGCATGCGCAGCAAATAAACGTAGTCCATCTGTTTCTTGAGCTGCGCCCCGAAGCGGATGACCACGAAGCTTTCGTCCAGGGTGGGGATGTCGCGGGCGATGAACGGGTCGGAGGTATCCACCGTGGGCACTCGCTGGAAGTTGACATGGGTGCGGGAGAACTGCGGGGTGATGTAATGAACATAGTCATACATCCGCCGCAGTATGGTGTCGGTCACCGCCTCGGTGCTATAGCCGCGCATCATGGTGTCGCGATGAATCTTCTGGATCCACTCCAGATTGACGATCGGGGTGACCCCGATCAGCAGATCGACATGCCGGGCAACATCGACCGTGTCGGTGACGATTCCGCCGTGCAGCCCTTCGTAGAACAGCAGGTCGGTGCCGGGCAGGATCGGTTCCCAGGGGGTGAAAGTGCCCGGTTCCTGACCATACGGTTCGGCTTCGGCCTCGTTGTGCAGGTACAGCCTCTTCTGGCCGGTACCGGATTCGCCGTAGTCATGGAACAGGGCCTCCAGTTCGGCCAGGAGATTGGCGTCCGGACTGAAATGACTGAAGTGTTTGTTCTTGGCGTGGGCCTTGGCGATGGCGGCTTTCATTTCCTGCCGGTCATGGCGGTGAAAGCTGTCGCCCTCGACAAATACGGCCTTGAAGCCGTCGCGGCGCAGGATATGCTCCATGGCTAGCTTGACGGTGGAGGTGCCAGCTCCGGACGAGCCGGTT
>CAYMHN010000018.1:0-16048 GCA_964390235.1 uncultured Candidatus Competibacteraceae bacterium | reverse complement strand
CGGGTTTGCGCTCACCGTCCAGACACTCGCGCAGCAGGGCGTAACCGCCGTCGGTGAGCGCCTCGGGTTTGCGCTCACCGTCCAGACACTCGCGCAGCAGGGCGTAACCGCCGTCGGTCTGATAATCGGCCAGGCTCTGATAAGCCGGGATCTCGGGATGCACATGATTCGCGGCGACCGCCGCGGCGACCCTGTCCACGCTGGCATGATCGACATGGTAATGACCGACCTCGGCCACCGGTGCGCACTGGCAGCGGCCCATGCAGGGCGCGCGCACCACCCGCACCGCGCGGCCCAGCTTCTCGGGCAGTTCCGCCAGCAGTTGTTCGCCGCCGAACAGGGTGCAGCTCAGGCTGTCGCAAACCCGCACGGTGAGTTCGGCCGCTTGGGTATCGTCATCGGTGGCGACATCGAAATGGGCGTAAAAGGTGGCGACTTCGTAGACCTCGGCCATCGGCAGGCGCAGTTCCTCGGCCAGCGCGGCCAGATGGCGAGGGGCGAGTTGATGATAGCGATCCTGGATCCGATGCAGATATTCGATCAGCAGGTCGCGCCGGCGCGGCTCAGCGCCGAGCAGTGCGCGGATTTCTTCCAGGGCCCGGGGGTCGGCCTGTCGCCCCTTGGGCTGGTAGTCGCGGCGCCGCCGGCCGGAGCCGGGATGGATATGCCGTTTCGTTTCGGTGCTTGCGGCGGACATGATGATCGAGTCATCCCCAGTGGTATCGATGGTTCGGGTTATTATAAACGCGGATGGTGGTTAGTCCGAACCAACCACCATCGATTGTTGCCACCACGAGTTCAGAACAGCCCCTCGATCCGACCCTGCTCGTTGAGTCGGATATGATTTGCCGACGGGACCTTCGGCAGGCCCGGCATGGTCATGATCTCGCCGCAGACCACCACGATGAACTCGGCGCCGGCCGACAACCTGACTTCGCGGATCGGCACCACATGGTGGCTGGGCGCGCCCTTGAGGTTGGGGTCGGTGGAGAAGCTGTACTGGGTCTTGGCCATGCACACCGGAAAGTGGCCATACGACTCCTGCAGACTGGTGATGCGTTGGCGGATCACCTTGTCGGCGATGATGTCGTCGGCATGATAGAGCTGGGTGGCAATGGTCTTGATCTTGTCCCACAACGGCAAATCGTCGTCGTACAAGGGCGCGAAGCTGCGGTAACCATGATCGCACAGTGCGACCACCTTGCGCGCCAGTTCCTCGGTGCCCGCGCTGCCCTCGGCCCAGTGCGAGCAGACCACGGCATCGGCGCCATGGGATTCGGCCACTGCGCGCACCGCGGCCAGCTCATCATCGGTGTCGTGCAGAAACTGGTTGATCGCCACCACCACCGGCACGCCGAAGATCTTGATGTTCTGCAGATGGCGGGCCAGGTTGCTCGCCCCCCGGCGCACGGCCTCGACGTTTTCCTGCTTGAGGTCGTCCTTGGCCACGCCACCGTGCATCTTGAGGGCTCGCACGGTGGCCACGATCACCGCCGCGTCCGGGGTCAGACCGGCCTTGCGACACTTGATGTCGAAGAACTTCTCGGCGCCCAGGTCGGCGCCGAAGCCGGCTTCGGTGACTACGTAATCGGCCAGCTTGAGCGCGGTGCGGGTGGCGATCACCGAGTTGCAACCATGGGCGATGTTGGCGAACGGACCACCATGGACAAAAGCCGGGTTGTTCTCCAGGGTCTGGACCAGATTGGGCATGAAGGCATCCTTGAGCAATACCGTCATGGCGCCATCGGCTTGCAGGTCGCGTGCGGTGATCGGCTGGCGGTCACGGGTCTGGCCGATCACGATCTTGCCCAGGCGCTGCTCCAGATCCCTGAGGTCGCTGGCCAGACAGAAGATCGCCATGACTTCGGAGGCCACGGTGATATCGAAGCCGTCCTGGCGCGCATAGCCGTTGCCCAGACCGCCCAGCGAGACCACGATGTCGCGCAGCGCCCGGTCGTTCATGTCCACCACCCGACGCCAGCCCACCCGGCGCGCGTCGATACCGAGTTCGTTACCCCAGTTGATGTGATTGTCGATCAGTGCCGACAGTAGATTGTGCGCCGAGCCGATGGCGTGGAAATCACCGGTGAAGTGCAGATTGATGTCCTCCATCGGCACTACCTGCGCATAACCGCCGCCGGCCGCGCCGCCCTTCATGCCAAAGCAAGGGCCCAGCGAGGGTTCACGCAGGCAGATCGCGGCTTTCTTGCCGATCCGATTGAGTCCATCGCCCAGACCCACGGTGGTGGTGGTCTTGCCTTCGCCGGCCGGGGTCGGCGTGATGGCGGTGACCAGCACCAGCTTGCCGTTCGAGTGACCGTTCAGGGATTCGATATAGGCATAGCCGATCTTGGCCTTGGTATGGCCATACGGTAGCAGGGCATCGGCGGGAATGCCGAGTTTGGCGCCGATCTCGCTGATCGGCTGCATGCTTGCGGCGCGGGCGATTTCGATATCGCTCAGGGGCTGGGTGGACATCCGTAATACTCCTCCAGGGTCGGGTGGCAAGGTTGAGCTGCACAGTCGCATACGACTCTACCCAGCCCGCCATCGAAGCTCAATGGACAATTCGCGGACAGCGATAAGCAGGTCGTTTTCGGAGCACGCCGGTTGATCTTGGCATAAACGCAGGCAATGGTATCCTAGCGCCACCGCCGTCGCCCGACGGCCCGACCCAAGGAATGATGACCCGGGATGACGACTCGCTTGCACGCCGATCTGTTGCGCAAACCCGATAGTGTCCGCACGCTACAGGTAGCCACGGAACATGTCGGTCAGCGCATCGACAACTTTCTGCTGCGGGAACTGAAAGGCCTGCCCAAGAGTCGAGTCTATCGCATCCTGCGACGCGGCGAGGTGCGTGTCAACGGTTCCCGGGTAAAGCCCGATTATCGCCTGTGTTCGGGTGACCGGTTGCGGATCCCGCCGCTGCGGCTGGAGCACAGCGAACCCTTGCGACCACCGGATCGGGTCATGGACCGGCTGAGTGCGGCGGTCCTGTACGAAGATGACGATATCATCGCTCTGAACAAACCCAGCGGTCTGGCCGTGCATCGGGGCAGTGGACTGGGCTACGGGTTGATCGAGGCGCTGCGCATGCTGCGACCGCAGCAAGGGTTTCTGGAGCTGGTGCATAGACTGGATCGCGACACCAGCGGCTGTCTGCTGCTGGCCAAGACCCCGGAAGGTCTGCGGGCGGCCCATGATGCGCTGCGTTCGGGTACGGCCGACAAGCGTTACCTGGCTCTGGTACGGGGACGCTGGGAGCGTGGCAGCGAGCTGGTCAGACTACCCCTGAGCAGGGATCTGCTGCGCGGCGGCGAGCGAGTGGTGGCGGTCAACAGCAGTGGTCGTCCGGCACTGACCCGGTTCGTTCCGGTAACCATCCGGGCCGAAGCGTCCTTGCTGGAGGCGGTGATCGGCACCGGCCGTACCCATCAGATCCGGGTCCATGCCGCCGCCCTCGGTCACCCGGTCGCAGGGGATGATAAATACGGTGACAGCGGATTCAACCAGCACATGAAAATCCTGGGTCTGAAACGCCTGTTTCTGCATGCTCACAGCCTCAGCATGCCTCTGAGGGGACGCGAGATTACGGTGAGCGCGCCTTTGAATCCGGACCTGCAACAGGTTCTGGAGCTTATATCCATTGCCTCTTGACCCACGACCACGATGAGCGACCGACCCGAAACCAGCGGTAACACCGACCGGCCAGCACCGCATGATCCCTGGACCCAGAATCCGCCGGGAGGATCGCCGCAGCAAGCTGGCGAGCGTGAAGACCGCTGGATGCGGGAGCTACTGACCCGGCTGGCGACCGATGCGCTGGTCGAAAAGCGCCGTGCCCGACGCTGGGGCATTCTGTTCAAGACCCTGACGCTGCTGTACCTGGCCGCCCTGCTGTGGATCGGCGCCGGTGGCAACGATTGGGTCCGGCAATGGATGGATGGCGAGCGGCGGCATACCGCCGTGGTCCGGATCGATGGCCTGATCGCCGATGGGGTGGACGCCAGTGCCGACAATATCGTTACCGGTCTGCGTTCGGCCTTCGAGGACCGCAACACGGCCGGTGTGGTGCTGCGCATCAACAGCCCTGGTGGCAGTCCGGTGCAGGCCGGCCGGATTTACGATGCCATCTTGCGGCTGCGCGAGCGTTATCCGCGGACCCCGGTGTATGCCGTGGTCGAGGATGTCTGCGCTTCCGGTGGTTACTATATCGCCGCCGCCGCGCAGGAGATTTACGCCGACAAGGCCAGCCTGGTCGGGTCCATCGGAGTCATTGCTGGCGGCTTCGGCTTTGTCGAGACCCTGGACAAACTAGGTATCGAGCGCCGGGTCTACACGGCGGGCGAGAGCAAGGCCTTGCTCGATCCGTTCACTCCCGAGCAGCCCGAGCAGGTCGCCCATCTGCAGGGTCTGCTGAACCAGATCCACCAGCAGTTCATCGATGCGGTAAAACGGGGCAGGGGCGACCGGCTGGTAGACGATGAGCAACTGTTCAGCGGTCTGGTCTGGACCGGTACCGAAAGCGTTGCGCTGGGCCTGGTCGATGGTCTGGGCAGCACCCGCTATGTCGCCGAGGAATTGATCAAGGTCGATCGACTGAGGGATTTCACCCGTACCCGGGGCTGGGCTGAACGGCTGTTCACCCGCTTCGGTCACGGCTTCGGGCAGGCGCTGGACAGCCTGTTGATGCCACGATTCTATTGAACTATCGACCGATCAATCGGGGGTGAACCGGGGCGGCCGTCGTTCATGCCAGGCGGCAAGCCCTTCGCGGGCCTCGTCGCCGCGCAGACTTTGCAGATGGGCTCGATCCAGCGCCCGGGCGTCGAACCGGCCGTCGGCAAGCCCATTGAGCGCCTGTTTCATGGCGCGTACCGCCCGCGGAGCATTGGCGGCCAGTTGTTCGGCCAGAGCCAGGGTCTCGGGCATCAGTCGCTCGGGCTCCAGCAGCCAGTCCAGATAGCCGATGCGCAGCAATTCCGTGGCCTCAAGATCCTCCGCCGCCAGAAACAGCCGTTTGGCGGCATTGAGTCCCAGCCGCTCGACAAACCTGCGCAAGCCACCGGCATAGTAATGTATGCCCAGCCTTGCGGCCGGCATGCGCAGACGCATCCCGACGACACCCAATCGGAAATCGCAGGCCAGGGCCAGATCCGTGGCGCCGCCATAGACCGAACCGTTGAGCGCGCAGAGGGTGGGTTGCGGCAGGATTTCCAACTGATCGACCAGTTCGGCGAAGGGCGTGGACGTCCCGGCATCGGGCGGTGTATCGCGCAGGGCGCCCAGATCGTAGCCGGCGCTGAAGCTGGCTCCGTCGGCGGTCAGGATCAGTACCCGGCAGCCGGGATCGGCGGCGATGGTATCCAGATACTGGCTCAGGGTGGTGATATCCTCCGGCTGCAGTCGGTTGTGATGACGCGGACGTCGCAGCCGAAGCAGGCTTATGGGGCCTTGGCGTTCGAATGCCGGTAGGGCGCTGGAGACAGGGGCGGGTTGCATGGCTTGGGCTGTATGAGCAAATGCTTTAGCATTCGCAGTCTGTCGGCGATTAGTCAAGCAACCGGCTGTCTGTCGACGACGCTCAAAACATTACCATGCCCGTTGTGGAAACGGGCCGGCTGAAACGAGGAGACCGGCATGATCCCTTACCGCGCACCGACCCGTGATATGCGCTTCGTCATCGATGAACTGGCCAGGTTGGACGAAATCGCCGGACTGGATGCTTTTCGTGACCAGGAGCTTGGCGCCGATCTGGTGGCCGCCGTGCTCGACGAGGCCGCCAAGCTGGCCGCGGATGTGCTGGCACCGCTGAATCGCGAGGGCGACCAGCATGGTGCGAGCCCGGGCGAGCAGGGCGTGGTTAGCGCGCCGGGTTTCAAGGAAGCGTATCATCAGTTCGTCGCGGGCGGTTGGAACGCGCTCAACGGCCCGGTCGAATTCGGAGGCCAGGGTCTGCCCGAACTCATCAGCGTCGCTACCCACGAGATGTGGAATTCGGCCAATCTGGCGTTCTCCCTGTGTCCCTTGCTGACGTCCGGCGCCATCGAGGCTATCAAGCAGCACGGCACGGACGAGCAGCGGCAGCGTTATCTGACCAAGCTGGTCAGTGGCGAATGGACCGGCACCATGAACCTGACCGAACCCCAGGCCGGTTCCGATCTGTCGGCGATCCGCGCCAGGGCGATTCCGGACGGTGAGCACTATCGGCTGTTCGGGCAGAAGATCTATATCACCTGGGGGGATCACGATGTCGCCGAGAACGTGATCCATCTGGTGCTGGCGCGCACCCCGGAGGCTCCCGAGGGAGTGAAGGGCATCTCGCTGTTTCTGGTGCCCAAGGTGCTGGTCAACCCGGATGGCTCCCCGGGCGGGCGCAACGATGTGCATTGCCATTCCCTGGAACACAAGCTGGGTATCCATGCCAGCCCGACCTGCGTGATGCAGTTCGGTGACCAGGATGGCGCCATCGGCTATCTGGTGGGCGAGGAGCACAAGGGCTTGACCCATATGTTCACCATGATGAACGAGGCTCGGCTCAAGGTCGGTTTGCAGGGCCTGGCCATCGGCGAGCGCGCCTACCAGCAGGCACGGGATTACGCCTTGACCCGTATCCAGGGCCGCCCGGCTGGGCGCAAGAGCGGCGAGCGGGTCTCCATCGTCCAGCATCCGGACGTGCGCCGCATGCTGCTGAGCATGAAGTCGCAGAACGAGGCCATGCGCGGTCTCTGCTACATGGTCGCCAAGTATCTGGATCTGTCGCGGCATCACCCCGACCCGACCACCCGGCAGCTCTACCAGCGACGTCTCGACCTGCTGATCCCGGTGGTCAAGGGCTGGTGTACGGAACTCGGGATCGAGATCGCTTCCCTGGGTATCCAGGTCCATGGCGGAATGGGTTTCATCGAGGAAACCGGTGCCGCCCAGCACTACCGGGATGCCCGGATTCTGACCATTTACGAGGGTACCACCGGCATCCAGGCCAACGATCTGGTCGGACGCAAGCTGCTCGTGAACCGTGGGGCGGCGATGACGGCGCTGATCGACGATATGCGCGATTGCGAGTCGTTGCTGGATGAAGACGATAGCGACGATCTGCGCAGCATCCGGCGCGCCCTGAACCAGGCGGCCGAGGCCTTGTCCAGCGCCACCGGCTGGATACTGGCCAGACAGTCCCAGGATCCCGAAGCCGTGCTCGGCCAGGCGGTTAATTATCTGATGCTGACCGGCTATGTCTGCGGAGGCTGGCAACTGGCCCGCGCCGCCATCATCGCCCGGGATCGGTTACGAACCGGGGACGATCCGGAATTCTACCGGGCCAAGCTGATCACCGCCCGCTTCTATGCCGAGCAAATTCTGCCCAAGGCCATGGCACTATCCCATGCCGTTACCCATGGCAGCAGCCAGCTCATGGAGCTTGACGAGTCCCAGCTGTGAGCCGCTTTGCATCGCTGCCTGGAGTTCGAGTATTCTGAGCCGCTATCGGAGGGCTGGCTGAGCGGTCGAAAGCACCGGTCTTGAAAACCGGAGACGGGGTGACTCGTCCGGGGGTTCGAATCCCTCGCCCTCCGCATTCCGATGTCTCCTCAATGCCCTGCCAATCGCATGATTACGGGGCACGCCTGTCAGGTGCTAAGCGCCTTGGAATTCTTCGGATTGCGGAACACCAGCGGTTTGTTGGGTCGGTAGGAGGGATTGTTGGCGCGGGCCACGGCCTCATCGACGATGTGACGGTGCGGGGACAGGGTGCAGACCGGATCGGCGGCCGTGGCGTCCCCGGTCAGCAGATAGGCCTGGCAGCGGCAGCCGCCGAAGTCCTTGGTCTTTTCCGGACAACTGCGGCAGGGTTCCTGCATCCAGTCCAGGCCGCGGAAGCGGTTGAAGTCGGGTGACTCGTACCAGATCCACTCCAGCGGGTGCTGGCGCACGTTCGGAAATTCCAGACCGGGCAGTTCGCGAGCGGCGTGACAGGGCAGGGCAACGCCGTCCGGGGCGATGGTTAGAAAGATATTGCCCCAGCCGTTCATGCAGGCCTTGGGCCGCTGCGCATAGTAGTCCGGGATCACAAAGATCACCTTCATCTTGCCGGCGTAGCGTTCCTTGTACTCGCTGGCAACGACCTCGGCGCGTTGCAACTGCTCGCGGGTCGGCATCAGCAGCTCGCGGTTGTGCAGCGCCCAGCCGTAGTACTGGGTATTGGCCAGTTCGACGTAATCGGCTTCCAGCGCAGCGCACAGATCGAGGATGTCGGCGATCTGGTCGATGTTCTCGCGGTGCAGCACCACGTTCAGGACCATCGGATAGCCGTGGCGCTTGACCGCACGGGCCATCTCGACCTTGTGGTGGAAGCTGGCGGTGCCGCCGAGAAAATTGTTCAACTCCTCGGAACTGGCCTGGAAGCTGATCTGGATGTGATCCAGGCCGGCTTCCTTGAAGGCGGCGACGCGGGCCTCGTCCATGCCTACGCTGGAGGTAATCAGATTAGTGTAGAAACCGAGTCGGCGCGCTTCCGCGATCAGGGTTTCCAGATCCCTCCGGACCAGGGGCTCGCCACCGGAAAAACCCAACTGGGTGGCGCCCAGGGCGCGTGCCTGGCGCAGCACGTCCAGCCATTGATCCGTGGTCAGCTCGTCTTTCTGCCGGGTGAAAGCCAGCGGATTCGAGCAATAAGGGCATTGCAGCGGGCAGGCATAGGTCAGCTCGGCCAGCAGCCAGAACGGCTTGGTCCGATGGGACGTGCTCATGGCGAAGGGCTCATGGCAACAAAAAGCGCCGCCGGCGAACCGACGACGCCTTGAGCTGTAACGGTATTACTTGTTGTTGATGTACATCGTGACTTCAAAGCCGAAACGCAGATCTTTGAACTCGGGCTTGGTCCAGGTCTTCATGGATGTGCTCCTCAATGGTTGATGAATGGTGCCGCTGATTGCGGCAGTCGCTGACGCGACGTGTCAATACTATAGCATGGTCTGTGCCGCTCGTGAAAAATTAGTCAAGCCTTTGTTTGAATTACCATATATGACCTGCCCCAGGGTGTCGAGGTTCCGCCGAGTGGTTGAAATGCTGCAACCAGCTTGGTTGTCAGCAACCACTTGCTATACTGCCGGACCATGCGCCGCCTGTTACCCCATTCGCTCAAGGGTCTGCTGCTGACCTACGAAACCGCTCTGGTGCTGCTGGTCATCGTGACGGCCGCGCTGAGTGGTCTGTGGACCTATTTCTGGGCGCAATCCTCGCGCGAATCGGTCCGACTCAACGCCTTGCTGTTCGATGCCCAGCAGATACGCGGTGATCTCTACAGCCAGCTGCAACTGATCAACCGGGCGGTGCGTCTGGGCGAACCGGTCGATCGTGCTCAGTTCCAGTTGCTGGCCGACCGGGTGACGAACGGATTCACCGGCTTGAATGGGCGCATCCAGGGTTACCAGGAACAGGTATCCGCCAACTTCATGCGCCAGACCTACGAAGCGGTGAGGGCCGATATGGCGGGCCTGATGGGCGTGCCTGGCAGCCCCGCGCCCAGTGGGCGGGCACGGATACTCGATCCTCTGTACGAGGAATGGATGCTGGCCGAATTCGAGAGTGCCCAGGTGATTTTCGGTCGCGTACTGGCCGCGCGCCGCGAGGACCTGGAGCGGGGCATGGACTACTGGACCCGGCTTGCGCCCTGGTCCATCGCCGTGCCCATCGTGTTGGCCATCCTGCTGGTGCTGCTGTCGCGAACCAGTCTGCAACGCCAGTTCGTGCGACCGACCCGGGAACTGGTCCAGCGGGTCAGGCAGCTGGGCGATGCCGAGGCGATGGCGCCCGCGGTTCCGCTTCGGGGTGCTAGCGAGATCGCCGAGCTGGCGCGGGCCTTCAATCAGCTCAGCCACGATCTGAGTGCTAGCCGGGTGGCTCTGGTGGCCAGCGAGCGGCAGGCCGCGCTGGGTGCGTTGGTGCCGGTGGTGGCGCATAATATCCGCAATCCACTAGCCAGTATCCGTGCGACCGCCCAGCTGCTCGATGGCGACGAGACGCCGGAGGAGCTGCATGACACGCGCGATGATATTATTGCCGGCGTGGATCGGCTGGAGCGCTGGGTCGGCGCTTTGCTGGCCTATCTGCATCCGCTGCGGCCCCGCTACCAGAGTGTTGGCCTGACCCGGGTGATCGATGGTGCCTTGCAGCCGCTGGCGCATCGCTTGCTGGCCAAGCAGCTGCAACTGCGCCGCTCGCCCTGGCCGGATGGAGTGACCCTGGAGGCCGACCCGGTTCTGCTGGAGCAGGCCTTGCACGGGCTGCTGGCCAATGCCATCGAGGCATCCCCGACCGAGGCGCCTTTGGTGCTGGGCGTTTATGCGGACGCGGGAACCGTCGAACTGTGGCTGGAAGACCGCGGTCCCGGACTGCCTTTCGATCCGGAGCCGGACGGTTTGAAGCCGGGACCGACCACCAAGCGGTTCGGGACCGGCCTGGGCATTCCGTTTGCTTTCAAGGTGGTGGCGGCCCATGGCGGTCAGCTGGTATTCGACCCGCGACCGGGCGGGGGTACCCGCGTGCGCTTGCGCCTGCCGCAACACCCCGAACATGAGAGAACCCGGGCATGAATCCGCGCGTGCTGATCGTTGACGACGAGTACCTGTTCGCCAAGGCGGTCGGCAAGAAGCTGACCCGTGGCGGCTACGAGTGCAGTTTCGCGTCCAACCTGGCCGAGGCCGAGCGCAGCCTGAACAGCCAGCGGCCCGATCTGCTGCTGCTGGACATGCGACTGCCGGATGGCTCCGGCCTGGATTTTCTGCGTCATCATGCCGGGAGTGTGCCCACCACTATCGTGATGACCGCCTATGCTGAAATCGAGGATGCGGTTACCGCCATGAAATACGGCGCCCTGGATTACCTGACCAAACCGGTCGATCTGGAGCGCTTGCAGTCGGTGCTGGACAGTAGCCGCAAACGCGCCGTGGCCAGCGAGCCTGCCCGGCCGGTCGGGCGAGCTCCGGACGAGGAACCGGGTTTGCTGGGCGAAAGCCCGGTGATGCAGGATCTGCGTGGCAGGCTGGCCCGGGTTGCCGAACTGGTCGGCCGCGCCCATGGCGCGCCGCCTGTCGTATTACTGGCCGGCGAGACCGGTGCCGGCAAGGATCTGGTGGCGCGCTGGCTGCACGCCCACAGTCCGCGCCGCGATCAGCCGTTTATCCAGGTCGACTGCGCGGCCTTGCCGCGCGAACTGATCGAAGCCGAGCTGTTCGGTCATGAACGCGGCGCCTATACTGGCGCGCATGGCGAACGGCAGGGTTTGATCGAGGTCGCCGGGGCCGGTACCGTGCTACTGGATGAAATCGGCGAACTGCCCCTGGAATTGCAAGCCAAGTTGCTGGCGGTGCTCGAACGCCGCAGCCTGCGCCGGATCGGTGGCACCCGGGAACGACCGGTATCCGCCTGGTTCATCGCCGCAAGCAACCGTGATCTCGCCTCCATGGTCCGCGGGGGCGGGTTTCGCGCCGATCTTTATTATCGATTGAGGGTGGTGAGCATCACCTTGCCGCCGCTACGCGAGCGGGGTGATGATGTGGTGTTGTTGGCGCGCCATTTCTCCCGCCAGGCGGCGCGGCGCTATGCCCTGCCGGAGCCGGAATTCACGCCGCGGGCCCTGGAGACACTGCGTCGGCAGCGCTGGCCGGGCAATGTCCGCGAGCTGAGAAACCTCATCGAACGCGCCGTGCTGCTGGGATCCGAACGGACCCTGGATGTCGATGCCCTGCTCATCGAAGAGCCGACCGATTCACTGCCCGACCCGCCCGGCGATCTGGATCTGGAGCGGACCGAGATCGAACTGATCCAACGTGCCCTGGAGGAGGCGAGCGGGAATGTGTCGGCCGCGGCTCGCCGACTGGGCATTACCCGCATGACCTTGCGTTACCGGATGCAGAAATACGGCATTTCGGTGACGCCCTGACTGGCCTTGTAGGCATGGGAGCATGATGATCGATTTACGCAGCGATACCGTAACCCATCCGACCCCGGCCATGCGCGCCGTCATGGCGAGCGCCGAGGTCGGCGACGATGTCTATGGCGAGGACCCGACGGTCAACCGGCTGGAAGCCGTGGCCGCCGAGCGGCTCGGCTTCGAGGCCGCGCTGTTCGCCCCCAGCGGTACCCAGACCAACCTGGTGGCCCTGCTGACCCACTGCCGGCGCGGCGACGAATACATCGTCGGCCAGCAAGCCCATACTTACAAGTACGAGGGTGGTGGCGGCGCGGTGCTGGGTGGCATCCAGCCGCAACCGCTGGAGTTCGAACCGGACGGTAGCCTGGACCTGGAACGCGTGGCGGCGGCGATCAAGCCGGACGATTTCCACTTCGCCCGCACCCGGCTGCTGTGCCTGGAGAACACCATGGCTGGCAGGGTGCTGCCGCTGAAGTATCTGACTGCCGCGCGCGAGTTCGCTGATTACCACGGCCTGGGTCTGCACCTGGACGGCGCCCGGGTGTTCAATGCCGCGGTGGCCCTGGGTGTGGCTGTGGACCATATCACGCGCTCTTTCGACAGCGTCTCGGTCTGTCTATCCAAGGGGCTGGGCGCACCGGTGGGCTCGGTGCTGTGCGGGAACCGTGCCTTCATCGCCGAGGCTCGCCGCTGGCGCAAGGTCACCGGCGGCGGCATGCGCCAGGCTGGGGTTCTGGCGGCAGCCTGCATCCACGCGCTGGAACACCATGTCGAACGGCTGGCCGAGGATCATGCCCACGCCGCGCGGCTGGCGATGGGTCTGGCCGAGCTGGGCTTGGAGCCGGACGGCCCCTATACCAATATGGTGTTCCTGCCGCTGGGCGGCGAGCGCGCCGCGCGGCTGGCGGAATTTCTCCGGGCCCGCGATATCCTCATTTCGCCGGGCGCCCGGGTGCGGCTGGTCACCCATCTGGATGTCGAGGCCGCCGCCATCGATACCGTGATCACGGCGGTCGGCGAGTTTCTCGCGCGGCCGTGAGTTACGACACGGACGCCGCCATCGCGGCCTTGCGGGCAGCTGACGCGACACTGGCGCGACTGATCGATCGGGCGCCGTATTGCGACATGGCCACCCGCGATGCCCGTGATTCCTCCGAGCGGGATCTGTTCCAGTCGCTGCTGCGCTCCATCGTCTACCAGCAGCTGTCCGGCAAGGCGGCCGCGACTATCCTCGGTAGGGTCGAGGCGCTGTTCGATGGTCGGCCGCCCGAACCGGGCGCGCTGCTGGAACTGCCCGATGAGGCCCTGCGCGGCGCTGGCCTGTCTCGCAACAAGACGTTGGCGGTGCGCGACCTGGCGGCCAGGACCCTGGACGGCACGGTGCCGCCGTTGGACGAGTTGGAAGCCCTGGACGATGAAGCCATCATCCAGCGCCTGATCCAGGTGCGTGGCATCGGTCGCTGGACGGTGGAGATGCTGCTGATGTTCCGCCTGCGCCGCCCGGACGTGCTGCCGGTGGACGATCTCGGCGTGCGCAAGGGCTTCATGTTGACCTACGGCCTGGATACCTTGCCCAAACCGGTAGAACTGCGTGCCCATGCCGAGGACTGGCGTCCCTACCGTTCGGTAGCCAGCTGGTATCTTTGGCGGGCGGTGGAAATGAGCGGCTAGCCGTTCTCGGTGTACATGCGTTCGGCGCGCTGTTCGCTCATGCGGCGTGTTTGGCATTGAGGGCGCGGGCCACGCGCGAGGCGGGTTCGCGCTGGAGGAAATCGCAGATGTAGCGGCTGGCGTCCAGCAGCTTGTCCATATCTACTCCGGTACTGATACCCAAGCCATTCAGCAGATACAGCACGTCCTCGGTGGCGACGTTGCCGGTCGCGCCCTTGGCATAGGGGCAACCGCCCAGGCCAGCCACGGCGCTGTCGATCACGGCGACGCCTTCTTCCAGGGCGGCGTAGATATTCGCCAGCGCCTGGCCATAGGTATCGTGGCAGTGCACTGCCAGCTGTTCGCGGGGCACGTCGCCCGCGACCACTGTGATCAGCTCGCGCAGCTGACCGACGGTACCGACGCCTATGGTGTCTCCCAGGGAGATCTCGTAACAGCCCATGGCCAGCAAGCGCCCGGCGATGCGAGCGACTGTAGCCGGGGCTACCTTGCCTTCGTAGGGGCAACCCAGCACGCAGGACACATAGCCGCGCACCCGCACCTCGCGTTCGCGGGCAGCGGCCAGCACGGCGGCGAAGCGGTCCAGCCCCTCGTCGATGGAGCAGTTGGTGTTGCGTTGCGAGAAGGTCTCCGAGGCAGCGGCGAACACCGCGACCTCCTCGGCACCGGCGGCTACGGCGAGCTCGAAGCCCCTGAGATTGGGTGCCAGTACCGGGTAGTGGGTGCCCGGACACCGATGGATGCCGGCCATGACCTCGGCGGCGTCGGCCATCTGCGGTACCCACTTCGGGGAGACGAAGCTGGTGGCTTCGATGACCGGCAGACCAGCTTCGCTCAGTCGGTCGATCAGCCCGATCTTGACGGCGGCCGGCACCGTCCGTGGTTCATTTTGCAGGCCGTCGCGGGGGCCGACTTCGACGATTTTGACCTGTGCGGGTAGTGACATGGTGCTTACTCAGTCGTTGATCCAATCGGGCTTGCGCTTGTTGAGAAAGGCATCCAGTCCTTCTTGGCCCTCGTCGCTGGCCCGAATTTCGGCGATACGCCGGACCGTTTCCTCGCGCATCGGCGCATCGATCGGGTTGCCACTCACCACCCTGATGAGATCCTTGCAAGCGGTCAGGGCCAACGGCCCGTTACCGCCCAGATGCCTGACCAGACGCTCCACCCATTCATCCAGGGCATCGTCCGTGACCACTTTGTTGATCAAGCCGATGCGCAAGGCTTCGCGGGCGTCGAAGCGCTCGCCGCTGAGGAAATAGCGGCGCGCCTGGCGTTCACCGATGGCCTTGATCACATAGGGGCTGATCACCGATGGAATCAGTCCCAGCTTGACCTCGGTCAGTGCGAATGCGGCATGTTCGGAGGCCACTGCGATATCGCAACAGGCCACCAGTCCAACCCCTCCACCAAAGGCCGGGCCCTGGACCCGAGCAATGGTCGGTTTGCTGAACTCGTACAAGTTGCGCATCAGTTCCGCCAGCAGCCTGGCATCGGCCAGATTCTCCTGTTCGTCGTAGTCGGCCATGCGTCGCATCCAGCGGATATCGGCACCGGCAGAGAAGCTCTTGCCCTGAGCAGCCAGGACCAGACAACGGATATCGTAATCGTTTTCCAGTTGCCGCAGAGTCTCGGTCAGTTCGCCGATCAGGACGTCGTCAAAGGCGTTGTGGATTCCGGGGCGGTTGAGCGTGACAACCGCCGCACCCAGCGGGCTGATTTCGGTGATGAGGCTCGACTCGGTCATCGTGATGGTTCAAGAAAGCGTCGATCTGCTGCGCAGTGTACTCAGTGCGCCGTCTTTGTCCATTCCGGAGTGAGCGATCCTAGAGCGGTTCCGGCAGATGCGCGGGGCGTGGTATCAGCGCCAGGGTCACACTGGCCTTGGCGATCAGGCTGCGTTCGCCCTCGTGTTCGCCATGGACTTCGGCTTCGGCGAAGATCAGCCGCTTGCCGGGTTTCAGCACCCGACCCATGCAATACAGCCGCTCGCCCTGGCCGGGACGCAGCAGGCTGATCTTGAATTCCGCCGTCAGCACCATCTGCCCGGCCGCCATCAGGGTCGAGGCGGCGGCACCGGCGGTGTGATCGGCGATCGTCGCCTGTACCCCGGCGTGGACATAGCCGTCGTGCTGGCGGTGACGCGCGGTCAGATCAAGTCGCGTGGTGCACTGACCGGGGGCGAAGTCGACCAGCTCGATGCCGAGGTCGCGGACGAAGGGTGCCTCGTTCAGCAGCCAGCGGGTGACACGGGCATAATCGGGGTTGTGTGGCCGCACACCGTAATCTCCGGGCGGGCTGACGTTAACGTCAACGTCAGCTGGTTGGATCAGGAAGGCGGAACACTGTCCTCGACGGAAGCCAGTCGTCTCAGGCAGTCGTTCCGGGCATCGTCGATTTCGCGCAACACGGCCTCGATATCGGCTTTCTGCCGCTCCAGTATGG
>CAYMHN010000017.1:11035-16141 GCA_964390235.1 uncultured Candidatus Competibacteraceae bacterium | reverse complement strand
CCATCGGCGAGATCGAACTCATGTCGACCACGATCTTGCCCGCCGACAGACCCGCACCGACCCCGTTCTCGCTGAACAGTACCTCTTCGACATGCGGGGTATCCGGCACCATGATGATGACGATATCGGCCTGTTCGGCCACCGCCTTGCCGCTGGCACATTCCACCCCGCCGCCGTCCAGCAACGCTTGCGGCACGCCGCCATGGCTGTTCAGGTACAGCTGATGGCCGGCCTGTTGCAGATGATCCGCCATCGGCGCGCCCATGATGCCCAGTCCGATGAAGCCTACTTTGCTCATTAGGTATTACCTCCTCAGATTTCGGAAATTACAGCCCGTAGGGTGCGCATCGCGCACCAGCACGGTCGGTGCGCGGTGCGCACCCTACTCACAGATAAGGCCTGATCCAGCCCAGACCCGCGTCGGTCCCCGCCGCCGGCTTGTACTCGCAGCCGATCCAGCCGTCATAGCCCAGCCGGTCGATGAACTCGAACAGGAAGGGGTAATTGATCTCCCCGGTACCCGGTTCGTGGCGCCCCGGATTGTCGGCCAGCTGCAAGTGGGCGATCTGGCCCAAGTGCTGCTCGATGGTCGGAGCGAGATCGCCCTCCATGATCTGCATGTGGTAGATATCGTATTGCACGAACAGATTGTCGGAACCGGTCTCGGCGATGAGGTCCAGCGCCTGCCGGGTATGGCAGAGATGGAACCCCGGAATGTCGCGAGTGTTGACCGGTTCGATCAGCAGCTTGATCCCGGCCTTCTTGAGTTCGTCGGCGGCGAACACCAGGTTGTCGACCAAGGTCCGGCGCAGCGCGTCGGCATCCACCCCGCTCGGGGCGATGCCGGCCAGGCAGTTGACCTGCTGGCAGCCCAGGGCGGTGGCATACTCGATGGCCTGACCGACCCCGTCCCGGAACTCGCCGACCCGGTCGGGCAGTACCGCGATACCGCGCTCGCCCCCGGCCCAGTCGCCGGCCGGCAGATTGTGCAGCACCTGGACGAGGTTATTGGCGCGCAGCGCCTCGACCAGCTGATCCTTGCCGTAGGCATAGGGAAACAGGTACTCGACACCCTTGAACCCGGCGCTGGCGGCGGCCTTGAACCGGTCCAGGAAATCGTGCTCGTTGTAGAGCATGGTCAAATTGGCGGCAAATTTCGGCATGATGGCTCTCCTGTTTGCGTTCAGTCCAGCAGGGCGATCGAGGTCGGCGCGTCCTCGCCCCGTTCGGCGAGTTCCTCGAACTCGATGATATTGTCGATCTCGGTGCCCATGGCGATATTGGTGACCCGTTCGAGAATGATCTCGATCACCACCGGCACCCGGTGCTCGGCCATCCAGGCGCGGGCCTGATCGATGGCCGGGTCGATTTCTTCCTGCTTGAATACCCGGATGGCCTTGCAGCCCAGACCCTCGACCACGGCCACGTGATCGACCCCGTACTCGCCCAGTTCCTCCGCATTGATGTTCTCGAACGACAGTTGCACGCAGTAATCCATGTCGAAGCCGCGCTGGGACTGGCGGATCAGGCCGAGATAGGCATTGTTCACCAGGATGTGGAGGTAAGGCATCTTGAACTGCGCGCCGACGGCCAGTTCCTCGATCATGAACTGGAAGTCGTAATCGCCCGACAGCGCGACCACTTCGCAACCGGTATCGGCGGCGACCACGCCCAGCGCGGCAGGAATGGTCCAGCCCAGGGGACCGGCCTGGCCGCAGTTGATCCAGTGGCGCGGCTTGTAGACATGCAGGAACTGGGCGGCGGCGATCTGCGACAGACCGATGGTGCTGACGTAAATGGTGTCCTTGCCGAAGGCTCGGTTCATGCACTGGTAGACCCGTTGCGGCTTCATCGGCACATTTTCGAAATTGGTCTTGCGCAGCAGGGTCTTCTTGCGCTGAATGCACTCGTCCACCCAGGTGCCGCTATCCTTGAGCCTGCCGGCGGCCTGGCGTTCGCGGGCCACTTCGACGAACAACTCCAGGGCCGCCTTGGCGTCCGACACGATGCCGTAATCCGGGCCGAACACCCGACCGATCTGGGTCGGCTCGATGTCCACATGGACGAATTTGCGGCCCTTGGTGTAGGTGTCGATGCCGCCCGTGTGGCGGTTGGCCCAGCGGTTGCCGATGCCCAGCACGAAATCCGAGGCCAGCAGCGTGGCGTTGCCGTAGCGGTGGCTGGTCTGCAAACCACACATGCCGGCCATCAGCCGGTGATCGTCGGGGATGGTACCCCAGCCCATCAGGGTGGGAATGACCGGCACCCCGGTGAGCTCGGCGAACTCGACCAGCAGTTCCGAGGCATCGGCGTTGATGATGCCGCCGCCGGCCACGATCAACGGCTTGTCGGCCGCGTTGAGCATATCCAGAGCTTTCTCGATCTGGGCGCGCGAGGCTTGCGGCTTGTACGCCGGCAGCGGCTCGTAGGTCTCCGGGTCGAACTCGATCTCGGCCAGCTGCACGTCCATCGGCAGGTCGATCAGCACCGGACCCGGACGGCCCGAGCGCATCAGATGAAACGCCTGCTGGAAGGTCCACGGCACCTGGGCCGGCTCGCGCACCGTGACCGCCCACTTGGCGACCGGCTTGGCGATGGACTCGATATCGACCGCCTGGAAGTCCTCCTTGTACAGCCGGGCCCGCGGCGCCTGGCCGGTGACGCACAGGATCGGGATGGAGTCGGCCGAGGCCGAGTACAGGCCGGTGATCATGTCGGTGCCGGCCGGGCCCGAGGTCCCGAGACACACGCCGATGTTGCCGGCCTTGGCCCGAGTATAGCCCTCGGCCATGTGCGAGGCACCCTCGACATGGCGAGCCAGCCGATGCTGGATGCTGTTGCTCTTGCGCATCGCGGCATAAAACGGGTTGATCGCGGCACCGGGCACACCGAAAGTCATGGTGATGCCTTCACGTTCCAGCACTTTTATCGCCGCTTCAGCGGCGGTCATCTTGGCCATGGGGTGGCTCCTTTGGTTGATCCGAACTTGCCATTATTATATTCGGAAATATTTTCCATTCAATATTTTTTAGCTGAAAGTTGCAGAAACTTGTATACAGAAATTTTATATTTATTTTAGTACTTTGCGTATGATTCGCATATTTTTTATGAAAACAAAAAATTTTTCTATAAAAAATTCTGCTGCTTCTTGGACAACACCATGATCGGCCATGACAGTCTAACAGGTACCCTCCGGGGCATACACGAAAGCTCCCCCCCTCCGTCGCCACCGTCGTCCACCCGGTAGTCCCGTACCCGTCCATTCTCGCCATGATCAGCTTACACCCTTGGTGAGAGATGGCTATCCACCGGCGTGAAGCGGCAGACGGCTCGCAGGGTTTCGCCCGGAACCAGGCTGCGCATCCCGGTACCCGAGTATCCGGCCGCGACCAGATTGAAGGCATTGGTCACATGGCTGACCGGTTCCAGGCAGAAGTACGGCAGTCCCGGCGGACGGTGCAGGATGAGATGGTTCAAGATGGCATCCGCCCGCATCTCCAGGGCTTCCGGGCGGTCCGGCCACCGGATCAGGGCGCGGCCGTCCCAAGCGTCGAAGCTGTGGTCGCGCGGCTGCTCGCCCAGTTCGCGCCCGGCGGCGAAGTCCAGTTCGGCCGAAATTCCCGTTCGGGCGTAAGGCAGGAACTCCGGGGTGGCCAGCCAGTGGCCCCCGGCCCTGAAAGTCAGGGTCGTACCCGGCGCATGGTCGAAGAATGGGTGCAGGCCCAGCCCCACGGGCATGGTCGCGGCGGACAGATTGTCGACCTGGACGACCACCGTCAAGCCCGCTTCGTCCAAGGCGATGTCCTGCACCGCCCGGTAGGCGAACGGCCAACTGTCGGGCGCATGACGGTATTCGATGCGGAGGGCATGCTCGGTCAGTGCCACTACCGTCCAGACCGCTACCGCGCCGTGGCCGTGCATGGCGTGGGGCGCAGCCCCGGGGTGGGGCGGGAGCACGCAGGTCCGACCCTGGAAGGAAAACCGGCCGTGAGCGATGCGGTTGGAAAAGGGCACCAGCGGGTAGCAGCCGGTCTTGAACGGCGCCCGGACATCACCGGGCGCCGCGGGGGTGGGGCGGAAGAACTCCTGCCGCCGGCCCTCGACTTGCCGATGAAAGCGGGTGATCCGTCCGCCGTAGTCCGGACGGACCTCCGCCACCAGGGTGCCGGCACGCAGGAGATGAGAGGTCTGCTCCACGGGCCGGCTACGCTTACAGCTTGCCGGCCCCCGCGTTGAACCGCACCGCGGCCCGGAGCGCGGCGCGCTCCTCGTCCGTCGATACCGGCGCCAGTTCATAGTCGTAGGTCTGGCTCGGGAACCAGAACACGTCCGGGTCGTCGGGGTCGAGCATCTGCAGCTCCACGCTGTTGGGGCTGACCTCCAGCGCGCGCAGCCTGGCAACCTCGAACACGTCCACCTCTCGCAGTAGCTCGGCCAAGGGGGGGACCGTCCTGATCATATTCACCCAGGTGCCCTGGTTGAAGTAATAGGTGCCGCACTCCTCCAGGGTATAGCCCGCAGCGACGCACAGGTCACGGTTGGCATTCGTCGAACTGTAGGTGATGATCCGATGCAGGTTGGTATTGGTGTTGGTGATGTCGAACAGATTGTTCTCGGTGACCAGCTTCGAGGCGGTGCCGAGGATCCACGGATCGGTGATGCGGTAATCGGCTTCCGGGCGACGATCCACCTCGTAGTAGTTGTTATAGACGTGGACCCGGCCGAAGCGTACCCGCGGCGAGCGCTGCACGATGTTGTTGTAGTAGTTGCCGTGGAAGGTCACGTCGATCACCCCCGGACCGTAGCCGGGAATCAGCCCGGCCCGATCGGAGCCGCCCAGCAGGTTGGTCTTGTCGTGCAGCTTGAACACGTTGTTCGAGATCGTTACCTTGGTGGAGAGCAGGGTGACATCCACCTGACCGTCGTGATGCTGCACCTTTTGCGTCGCCTCGTCGAACGGATAGTCGAAGACCGGCGGGAACAGCTTGTCGATCCGCGGCTCGTCGGTGAAGGTGTTGTGATCGATCCAGACCCGTTCGGCATTCATCACCCGGATGTTGTCGTACTCGGCGTTCCAGCGCCCGCCGCGTACTCCGCGGTTGGTTC
>CAYMHN010000017.1:0-11025 GCA_964390235.1 uncultured Candidatus Competibacteraceae bacterium | reverse complement strand
ATGACCCGTTAACGGGTTGTGCTACAACGCCGCCCTCTTGGTCTGCGTAGCGGGTTCCTAGAAGCAATTTCATAACCGGGGAGTTCGCGGAGGACGCGGAGCCAAGTCCGAAATCTCCGCGCACTCCGCGTACTCCGCGGTTGGTTCCTGTTGTAAATGGCAGTATGCAACGGTGCAGTCCCGAATCGGTCACCTCATCGTAGTCCGCCTGGCAGCCGGGCTGGTCGTTGAGCGTGAAGCTGAACGAGTCCTTGGGATCCCATTCCGGGAACATGTCGAAGGCATCGGCGAAGGTGATGTTGCGGATCACGATGTTCGAGGTCTTGTAGGTTTCCGGGTCGTTCGGGTCGGCATCGTTGGCGAAGCCCAGGCGCAGGTCACCGTTCATGATCATCGCGTCGTCGCCGGCGCCGATGATCGAGGTGTTCGACCCGACATCGATCACCACGCGTTCGGCTTGCTTGCTCTGGAAGCAGGCAAGCGCGTCCACCAGCGGCCCGCTCAATGCCGGCGGGCGGTTGTCGGCCGGATCCAGCGACTGCTTGATCCACTCGTTCGGATCGTACGCGGCCTTGTAGGCTCCGAAGAAGCCGCCGTCTCCGGTCTGATCACCGGTAATCGGATCGTAGAAGGTCTCATGCTCGGTGTAGTTACACATGTGCATGTAGTCTTCTTCCGTCAACGGGACGTTGTGGTCGTCGACGTTCAGGTCGATCGTGCCGTGCACGTAGATGATCTTCGATCGGTGGTCGAGCTGATCGCCTTTCCCGGGCTTGTTTGCGGCCACCGCAGGCGGACCTTTGCCTTTGGCCGCCGCAGGCGGGCCTTTGGCAAGCGCGGCCACCAGCTGCCCGCGGTTGTAGACGTGGTAAATCCGCGGGGGGGGCGCACCACAGCCACCGGTTACCGGCCCGTCGACCGCCGCCCAGCCGTCGGCACCGAGCGACGAGGGAAAGGAATCGTTCAGCCACGGGATGCAGTTCTGCAGATTGCCCGGGTTGGCCGCCCACGCCTGGGTGAGCGGCACGGCCAATGCCAGGGCAATGAGTAAGTGTCGAGTAGGATGATTCATGATTTGCTCTCCTCTACTGTTGTGTTTATGCACCGAGTTGCAGAAAATCAGGTACGCATCATTGCCTTGGCTCGAGCTTGAGGCTAACTTGCCGTCTCAAGCCGGCGGCGCGGCGATTCCCGCGTACCGGGGTACCGGCAGCCCCTGGACGCCGGCATGGACGGCGAACAGGTTGCCGGCTTCGTGTTGGGCCGGATCGATGTCCTGAGCGATGGACGTGACGTACATCACGTCCAGGTCCCGCCCGCCGAAAGCGATTTTCGTCGGCTTCTCCACCGGCATGTCGATGATGCGATCCACCTCGCCCCGCGGCGTGATGCGCACCAGCTGCCAGCCTCCCACCCCGGCCATCCAGTAACAGCCGTCCACATCCATGGCGGCGCCGTCCGGACGCCCGGCCACGCCGCGGGTGTCGAAAAACACCCGCTGGTTGCGCGGCACGCCGCTATCCGGATCGTAGTCGTACGCCCAGATGGTGCGGATCTTCACATAGGAATCGGAGACGTACATGGTCCTGCCGTCCGGGCTGAACGCCAGCCCGTTCTGGACCCAGAACGGGCTTTCCACCAGGCGTGCGCTGCCGTCCAAGTCCAGGCAATAAAGAGATCCCTCGGGGGCATCGCCAGGACCGGCGATGGGCATGGTGCCGGCCCAGAACCGCCCCGCCGGATCCACGGTGCCGTCGTTGAAGCGGTTGCCGGGCTTGTTCGGCTCGGGATCGGCGATCAAGCGCAGCGCCCGGGTCGCGAAATCGAAATGGTGGAAGCCTTCGCACAGCGCCACCACCGCTTCGCCCGGTGCACTCAAGGCAAAACAGCCGATCGGGCTGGGCATGTCCCAGCTGATGTTGAGGCCGCTGGCCGGATCGAACCGGTTCAGGGTCGGCCCCATGATGTCCACCCAATACAGCACCTGCTCCTCGACGGACCAGATGGCTCCCTCGCCGATCGCCGCCCGGCAGTCCAGCACGCGTTCTATGTTCACCATGGTTTGCAGCCTCAGTCGACGAGGTCCAAATCGCCGGCGAAACCGACAGAGCAGAATTTGCCACCTTGGAAGGACTCGGCCACCGGGTCGTCGTAGCCCTTGCCAGCCACCTCCTCGGCCCAGCGCTCCGAGTCATCCTGCGACTGAAAGCCCAGCCGGTAGGCGTTGCGATTGTCCCACCAGCTGCGGGTGTTGTCCGACACCCCGTAGACGATCTCGTAGTGATAGTCCGCCACCAGCCCCACCCGGATGAGTTCGGTCATGTCGCGGTAGCTCATCCAGGTGCTGAGCATCCGCCGGTCCACCGGCTGCGGAAAGCTGGAGCCGATGCGGATGCACATGCAGGAAATGCCGTATTTGTCGGCGTAATAGCGCCCCAGATCCTCGCCGAAGGCCTTGCTCAGACCATAGAGACTGTCGGGCCGCGCCAGGCTGGTCTCGTCCAGGCGGGTACTACGCCGGTGGAAACCGGTGACATGGTTGGAGCTGGCGAAGATGATGCGCCGGGTGCCGGCCTTGCGGGCGGCTTCCCACAGGTTGTAGGCGCCGATGATATTGCTGCTATGGACCGTCTCCCAGTCGGCCTCCACCGCCTGCCCGCCCATGTGCACCACGGCATCGACGCCTTCCAGCAGGCGCTCCATCGCCGCCGCATCGGCCAGGTCGCAGTACATGATTTCCTCGTGCGGCGCGGCCGGGTCGAGATTGCTGCGGCTAGACAGGCGCAGGATGGGATAGTGGCCGGCCAGGCTCTGACGCAGCATCTTGCCCAGGCCGCCGGCCGCGCCGGTGATCAGCAGTCGATTGATCTTCATGGTCTGTCCGTCCTCGGGCTATTGCCCTTGCTTGAAGCGGGCCGCCAGGGCTTCGCTCTGGCGGGCCAGCAGGCCCAGATCGCTGCCCACCGCCACATGGAGACAGCCCTGTTGCAGCCAATGGTGGGCATCCTCTTCCGTGGCGGCCAGTACGCCCGCCGTTTTGCCGGTGGCCAGAATGCGGGCAATCGCATCCTCGATGCTGCGGCGGACCTCGGGGTGGCGATTCTCACCCAGATGACCCATGTCGGCCGCCAGGTCGGACGGGCCGATGAACAGACCGTCTATACCCTCCACTGCGGCGATGGCTTCGATCTGCGCCAGCGCCTGGCGGGTTTCCACCTGTACCAACACACAGATTTCCTGATGGGCGCGATGGAAATAATCCTTGACCCGGCCGTAGCGATTGGCCCGTGGCCCGGTCGCCACACCCCGCAGCCCGCCGGGCGGATAGCGAGTAGCGGCCACCGCCCGGCGCGCTTCCTCGGCGTCCTGGACCATGGGGACCAGAAACGACTGGACACCGATGTCCAGATAGCGCTTGATCGTGACCGGATCGTTCCAGGGCAGCCGTACGACCGGCGAGGCTCGACCCGCTGCCATGGCCTGGAGCTGCGTCAGTACCGTGCCGACATCGTTGGGCGCGTGCTCGCCGTCGAGCAGGATCCAGTCGAAGCCGGCGTCGGCGATCACTTCGGCAACAATGCTGCTGCACAGGGCACTCCACAGGCCGATCTGGGGATGACCCTCGCGCAGGGCGTGCTTGAAGTTATTGACGGGTAAGTCCATGGCTTGGGTTCTCGTAGTAGGTGTTTTTATAAAGATGGGCTGAGACGGCGATCAGTAGATGGCCACTTCCGGCACCGCGGGACCGAAGTCGGTCTCCAGAAAGTCGAAATCGCAGCCCGCGTCGGCCTGCTTGATGTGCTGGGCGAACATCTGGCCGTAGCCGCGCCCGTAGTGGGGCTTGGGCGGCGTCCAAGCGGCCTTGCGCCGGGCCAGGTTTTCGTCGGAGATCTCCAGCCGGATGGATCGGGCGGCTACGTCCACGGCGACGATGTCGCCCGTTTGCACCAGGGCCAGGGGGCCGCCGATGAAGCTCTCCGGCGCCACGTGCAGGACGCAGGCGCCGTAGCTGGTGCCGCTCATGCGCGCGTCGGAAATGCGCAGCATGTCCCGCACGCCCTGTTTGACCAGCTTGGTGGGGATGGGCAGCATGCCCCACTCCGGCATGCCGGGACCGCCTTGGGGACCGGCATTGCGCAGGATCAGCACCGTATCCGCTGTCACTTCCAGGTTCTCGTCGTCAATACGCTGTTTCAACTCGGCGTAGGAGTCGAACACCAGAGCCGGGCCGGCATGCTTGTGGAAGCGCGGTTCGGCGGCGGAGGGCTTCATCACGCAGCCGTCGGGGGCCAGATTGCCACGCAACACCACCAGTGCGCCTTCGCCGTAGACCGGTTTGTCCAGGGGACGGATCACGTCATCGTCGTAGACCCGCGCAGAGGCGATGTTGTCGCCCAGGGTCTTGCCGGTGACCGTCAAGCAGTCCAGATGCAGCTGGTCGCGGATCCGCGAGAGCAACCCCCGCAGACCGCCGGCGTAGTAGAAATCCTCCATAAGGTACTCGCCGGAAGGGCGAATATTGGCAAGCACCGGCACCTGGCGGCTGAGCCGCTCGAAATCGTCCAAACCGATGTTGTGCCCGGCGCGGCGAGCCTGAGCGATGATGTGGACGATGGCATTGGTGGAACCGCCCATGGCCATGGCCGTGACGATACCGTTCTCGAAAGCGGGCCGGGTCTGGATCAGGGCGGGCCGCAGGTCCTCCCACACCATCTCCACGATACGCCGGCCCGAATGGACGGCCATGCGCGAGTGATTGGCGTCCGGCGCCGGAATCGAGGCGGCGCCGGGGAGGCTCATGCCCATGGCCTCCACCACCGAGGTCATGGTACTGGCGGTGCCCATGGTCATGCAGTGGCCGTAGGAGCGAGCGATGCCGGCCTCGATGTTCTGCCAGTCCTCCTCGTTGATGTTGCCGGCGCGCTTCTCGTCCCAATACTTCCAGGTGTCGGAACCACTGCCCAGCGTCTTGCCCTGCCAGTTACCGCGCAGCATCGGCCCGCCGGGCATGAAGATCGAGGGAATGCCCATGCTGGTGGCGCCCATCAGCAACGCCGGAGTGGTCTTGTCGCAGCCACCCATGAGCACCGCGCCATCGATGGGGTGGCTGCGCAGCAGCTCCTCGCATTCCATCGCCAGGAAGTTGCGATACAGCATCGTGGTCGGCTTGACGTAGGGTTCCGACAAGGACATGGCCGGCAGCTCCAGTGGAAAGCCGCCGGCCTGCAGGATACCCCGCTTGACTTCCTCCACGCGGATCTTGAAGTGGCTGTGGCAGGGATTGATGTCCGACCAGGTGTTGATGATCCCGATCACCGGCTTGCCCGTCCAGTCCTGCTCGTCGTAACCCATCTGCTTGGCCCGGGAGCGATGTCCGAAGGAGCGCAGATCGCTGACACCAAACCAGCGGTAGCTTCTCAAATCCTGATAAGTCTTCGGTTTATTGCGATCGCTCATGCGGTTGTCCTCTATCAAAACTCGCCGATGCCGAACCTAGCGCAGCAGGTCGGGCAGGAACAGCGAGATGGCCGGGATGTAGGTCACCAGCGCCAGGGCCAGCAGACAGGTGAGATAGAACGGCCAGATGGTGCGCGCCGCCTGCATGATGGGGATCTTCCCCACCGCGCAGCCCACGAACAGCACCGAGCCCACCGGCGGTGTGCACAGCCCTATCCCCAGGTTCAGGATCAGGATGATGCCGAAGTGCACCGGGTCCATGCCGAAGGCCTTGACCACCGGCAGAAAGATGGGGGTAGTGATGATGATCAGCGGCGACATGTCCATGAAGCAGCCCAGCAGCAGCAGGATCAGGTTGATGAGCAGGAAGATCAGCAGCGGGTTGTCGCTGATCTGCTGCATCAGCACGATCATCGCCGCCGGCACCTGCAACAGCGCCAGCAACCAGCCGAAGGCGGCCGCCGCGCCGATGACCAGCAGCACCATGGCGGTGGTGCGCACCGCACCCAGGGTGGCGGCCACGAAATCCTTCCAGCTCAGGCTGCGGTAGACGAACAGGGTGATGAGCAGCGCATAGACCACGGCGATCAGCGAACTTTCGGTAGCGGTGAACCAACCCGAGCGCACCCCTCCGACGATGATCGCGATCAGCAGCAGGCCGGGCACCGCGATCACGAAGATCTGCGCCAGGGCCTTGAAGCCCGGAAACGCCTCGGCCGGATAGCCGCGATAGCGTGCCACCAGGTAGGCCGTCACCATCAGCATCACCGCCAGCATCAGGCCGGGCACGATGCCGGCGGTGAACAGATCGGCGATGGAGATGACGCCGCCGGCCGAAATCGAGTAGATGATCATGTTGTGACTGGGTGGCAGGATCAGGCTGATGATGGCCGAGGTGACGGTGACGTTCACCGCGTAGTCGGTCGCATAGCCGCGCTTTTCCATCTGCGGCACCATCAGCCCGCCGACCGCCGCGGCATCGGCCACCGCCGAACCCGTCACCCCGCCGAAGAAGGTGCTGGAAGCCACGTTGACCACCCCCAGACCGCCGCGCACATGCCCCACCAGGGCGGCCGCCAGGTTCACCAGCTTCTCGGCGATGGCTCCGCGCAGCATCAGGTCGCCGGCATAGATGAAGAACGGAATGGCCATCAGCGCGAACACGTTGATGCCCGAACCCATGCGCTGGAACACGATCAGCGGCGGCATGCCCATGTAGAGAACCGTGGCCAGGCTGGAGATGGCCAGCACGAAGGCGATGGGTACCCCCAGCACCAACAGCAGCAGGAAGGTACCGAACAGGACGGTGAGTTCCATGACGGTTTATTCTCCGAGTTCCGACAATTCGCGCTGGTGGAGGTGGGTGGCGAGTTCTTCCTCGCTGCCGAACCCGGCCAGCACCAGCAGGTGTTCCACCGAAAACAGCACGATGAGCACCCCGGACAGCACCATGGGCAGGTGGTTGAGACCCTCGGACACGCCCAGTACCGGAACCAGGGTGCTCCAGGTACCCAGCATCAGTTCGCTGCCGTACCAGACCATGGCGGCCCCGAAGGCACCGACCACGGTGAAGCTCACCCCGTCCAGCCAATGGTTGACCCGCGCCGAGGCCACGTGGCGCAGCAGGTCCAGGCCCAGGTGGAAGCGTTCCCGCACCCCCACGGCCGCCACCAGCAGGATGAAATAGCGCATCAGCATCAGCGACAGCGGTTCCGTCCAGCCCGGGCTGTCGTTGAGCACGAAGCGGCCGTAGACCTGCCAGGAGATGGCGGCGGTCATGACCACCAGGCACGTCCCGCCGAACCACAGCACCAGGGTGGTGATGACGTCCAGCACATCCTCCAGCCTCGCAACAAAACCCTTCATGACCGTGCTCCGGACGGGGCGGCGGGTGGCTACCCGCCGCCGCTTGCGTTACTCGACGGCGCGGATGCGCGCCACCAGGTCCTGCAACCCGGGATCGTTCACGTGCTTCTCGTACACCGGCCCCATGGCGTCGATGAACGGCTGCTTGTCAATCTCGACCAGCGTGGCACCACCCTCCACCACCCACTGACGGGCATCCTCCTCATAGCGGTTCCACAGCTCGCGCATCCTCTCCACCGACTGCTTGGCCGCCGCACGGACCAGTTCCTGATCCTCGGCGCTAAGCCGGTCCCAGGTCCGCTTGGACATCACCAGCGCCTCGGGGACCATGCTGTGCTCGGTCAGCGAGTGGTACTTGGCGACTTCGAAATGGCGGGTAGTGTGGTAGCTGGGGAAATTGTTCTCGGCCCCGTCGATCACCCCGGTCTGCAAACCGCTGTAGACCTCGCCGAACGGCATGGGCGTGGCATTGCCGCCCAGCGCTCGGACCATGTCGATGAACAGATCGGACTGCTGGACGCGGATCTTGAGACCCTGCATGTCCGCCAGGGTCTCGATCGGCCGCCTGGTGTTGTAGAAACTGCGGGCACCCGAATCATAGAAGGCCAGTCCGATCATGCCATGGGGCTCGAAGGCCTGGAGGATCTCCTCGCCGATCTCCCCGTCCAGCACCTTGTGCATGTGCTCGACGGAACGGAACAGAAACGGCAGTGCCGGCACCAGGGTCTCGGGCACGATGTTGTTCAGCGCCGCCATACTGATCCGGTTCATGTCGATGACACCGAACTGGGTCTGCTGGATGGTATCCCGCTCCTCGCCCAACTGGCTGGAGTGAAACACCTGTATGCCCAGTCTGCCGTCGGTCTCGCGGCTCAGGATCTCGCCCATGTACTTGACCGCCTCCACCGTGGGATAGCCGTCGACATGGGTGTCGGAAGAGCGGAACACGGTCTGGGCACTGCCCGTGGTGGCGGCCAGCCCCAGTGCGGCGATGGCGGTCAATGTAAACAATGCTTTCATGCTCATCCTCCTTATATCGATAGTTATTTAAGAGTTAATTAACTTAAAGCAGCCCTTCCCGGGCGTCTTGGACAAAATTGCAGGCACCGGCCAGGTCCATGCTGCTTCAGCCGAGCCCGTTCTTTTGGTACTGGCCTGGCGTCATGCCGATCATGTGGCGAAAATGGCGAGTGAAATGGCTCTGGTCGTAAAATCCGACGCGGTAAGCTACCTCGCTGATCCGCTCGCCACCACGCAGCAGCGACTTGGCATGGGCTACCCGCAGCAGCATCTGATAGCGATGCGGGGTGATGCCCACGGTGGCGGCGAACAGCCGCAGCAGGTGAAACTTGTCCAGACCAACCACGGCGGCAAGCTCCTCAAGACGGAGGCATCTGTCGTAGTGTTTGGCCATATAGGCAAGCGCTCTCTCGATGGGCGGCGAGCGTTGCCAAGTCAGAAATACCGTCCGCTGAGTCTGCAACGCGCTGTCCAGCAAGTGCTGCGTTTCCCTGGACAGGGGCAGAACGGCGCTGCATAGGTCCGCCCGCCGCCGCATCTCGGCGGCAGATGCAAAACGTGCGCCGCACGCGGCTTCGATGGCAGGCACCGGCTGCGCGGCGTGGTAAAGGATCTGCATACCGAAGTTCCGCCGGGCTTGGCGTGCGAGCGATTGACCGACGTGGTTCATGCCGAGAATGCCAAGGGCGCTGGCATGTCCGTTTCTACTCTTCAGGAAATCTTCGAGGTCGTACTTCTCCGAGCTGGCATGCTCCGCCAACTCGATGGCCACCAGTTCCATGCGTCCGTCCTGATTCTGCTCCTGCAGGGCAAGCTCACCTCCCGCTTCGGCAGCGAGCGCAACCATCGCTCTGTTGAAAGTGAGGACATGGGTCAAGATCATCCGCGTGTCGGGCTCGCTTTGTTTCAAGTGGGCGAAGCATATATTGTTGTAATTATTTGTCAACAAAAATTGAACTTATTTTTACAAGTAATGGCGAAACCCATGCGGCTGTACGAGCAAGGGTCCGTGCCCCCTTGTGTTATGTGTTATGCAGGGTAAAGGCAACAGACTTTATCGATGACTTTTTCATAAGCATCGGCTATCGTTATAAGTTGTAAAGTTTGTCAGCCAGATAAAGTCGATTACTTTTATGAAACCATCCGCTGCCGCCGTCAGAGACTGGAAACTGAGCGATCAGATCTATGAGCGCCTGTTCGAACTGATCATCAGTGGCAAGTTTGCGGAAAACACCAAACTGCCGCCCGAAACGGAACTTGCGGAGCGGTTCGAGGTTTCCCGTCCGGTCATACGGGAAGCCCTGGCAAAGCTGCGTGATGACGGGATCATCCATTCGCGCCAGGGATCGGGGAGTTTCGTCAAGCGCAGACCCGACCAGGCCGTACTGCACTTTGCACCCATCGGCAGTATCGCCGACATCCAAAGATGCCTGGAATTTCGCATCGAACTCGAGGGATCGATGGCCAAACTGGCTGCCCTGCGCAGGGACAACGAAAACCTGAAGAACATCAAGGCGGCGCTCGACGCCCTGGACGAATGCATCCGGACCGATCGCCTGGGTGTGGAGGCCGATCGCCAGTTCCACATGGAAGTCTGCAACGCAACCAAGAATTCCTTTTTCATTTCCGTTTACGAATCCTTTCAAAGCCAGATCGAGTTCGGCATGAACCTCGCCCGTAACCTGTCGCTGATGAAGCCAGCGACGCGGCTGCAACTGGTCCAGCACGAGCATGTAGCCATCTACGAGGCGATCCGGGACCGCGACCCCGAACGGGCGCAGGCGGCCATGGTTGCCCATCTCGGCAATGCCCGGTGGCGTATGTTCCAGGGAACGGAAGAAGCGGCATAGCAAAAAAATAAACTATTTACCATCTGTGATGAATCTCTGCTGGCATCTGCGGGAAAACGATATGATCCAGAATGCTACACCCTGTCGGACCTGTCCAAATGGCCTACACTGAAGCCCCCCCGACCCGTCGCCGCGGTCGTCCACCCGGCAGCAAAAGCCGCGGCACTACCGCCGGTCACAGCCAATCGCTGGATCGCGGCCTGACCCTGCTGGAACGCCTGGCCGAGGCGGAGCACGGCCTGAGCCTGACCGATCTGGCCCAGCAGGTCGGGCTGGCGCCGGTCACTGCTCACCGTCTGCTGGGAACCCTGGAACAGCGCGGTTTCGTCCGCCAGGACGACGAACTGGGTCGCTGGCACATCGGCGTGCGCAGTTTCACCATCGGCAATGCCTTTCTCAACGGCCGCGATGTGGTGGCCAGCGCCCGTCCTTATATGTACAGACTGATGGAACAGTCGGGCGAGACCGCCAATCTGGCGGTGCTGGACAATGGTAGAGCGGTGTTCCTGGCTCAGGTCGAAAGCCGTGAACTGATGCGCATGATCGTCGAATTGGGCAGCCGCACACCCTTGCACGCCTCCGGCGTGGGCAAGGCGCTGCTGGCGGCGATGAGCGATGCCGAGGTCGAGGCCATACTCCACCGCCACGGTCTGCCGCGGATCACCGCCAACACCTTGTGTACCTCGGCCGACCTGCGCGCGGCCCTGGCCGAGAGCCGGCGACGAGGCTACGCGATCGACGACGAGGAGCATGCCATCGGCCTGCGCTGTGTCGCCGCCACCGTGCACGACGAACATGGCACAGCGCTGGCGGCGATTTCGCTGTCCGGCCC
>CAYMHN010000016.1:0-16302 GCA_964390235.1 uncultured Candidatus Competibacteraceae bacterium | reverse complement strand
CTCCGGATCCCAGGGATTGCGGGCCGGGCCGAAGTAGCTGTTCTCGTTCGACGAGCCCATGGCGAACTCGTCCATATTGGTCTTGCCCAGCAACACCATGCCGGCTGAAGCCAGGCGTTCGACTACCCCGGCATCGTAGGGGGAGACGTAGTTGGCCAGCATCCGCGAGCCGCAGCTGGTCCGGATGCCGGCGGTGCAGAATAGATCCTTGTGGACCACGGGGATACCGGTCAGGGGGCCGGCGTCGCCGGCCGCCAGCCTGCGATCGGCGGCCTCGGCCTGAACCAGGGCCTGCTCCGCGTTCAGGCTGATATAGGCGTTGAGCCTCGGATTGAGCCGTTCGCCACGGGCCAGAAAGGTTTCGGTCAGTTCGCGAGCGGAGAATTCACGCCGGCGCAGGGCATCGCCCAGGGCGGGGATATCCAGATCCAGCATGGCTTACTCGACCACCCGAGGGACCAGATAGAGGCCGTTTTCCGTCAGCGGCGCGCCGTTCTGCAGAGGTGCGCGCTGGTCGGTCTCGGTAACGGCGTCGGGGCGCAGCCTCTGTACCATGTCCAGGGGATGGGCCAGGGGCTCGACTCCTGTGGTGTCGACCTGCTCCATCTGCGCCACTAGGTCCAGGATGGCGCTGAGTTCGAGGGCATAGTCCGCGACTTCGGTCTCGGTGATGCCGAGCCGGGCCAGATAGGCGATCTTGCTGACTTCGGCGGGTTCCATCAGAGGGACTCCAAAGACTGCATGAGGATTGAAAGGCGCATAAACTAGCACAACTTGCCCCCGAGTTGATCCGGGCGCTACTATTACCAGCCTTATGACGCTCGGGTTGACCGGACGTCAACCTCACCGCAACTGCGCCCAGGCATTACATCACAAGTATGTTCAAACGGATACGGGGACTGTTCTCGAACGATCTGTCGATCGATCTGGGCACGGCCAATACCTTGATTTACGTTCGTGGCACCGGCATCGTGCTGGACGAGCCCTCGGTGGTCGCCATACACCAGGATTCCAATCGTGGTGGGCCGCGCACCATCGCGGCGGTGGGTGCTGAAGCCAAGCGGATGCTGGGACGCACGCCCGGCAATCTGACCACCATTCGGCCGCTCAAGGATGGTGTGATCGCCGATTTCGTGGTGACCGAGAAGATGCTCCAGCACTTCATCAAGAAAGTGCATGCCCGCAAGTTCTTCAATCCCAGTCCGCGGGTGCTGGTCTGCGTACCCTGCGGTTCCACCCAGGTGGAGCGGCGCGCCATCCGCGAGTCGGTGATCGGTGCCGGTGCGCGCGAGGCCTATCTGATTCCCGAGCCCATGGCGGCGGCTATCGGCGCCGGCTTGCCGGTTGACGAGGCGCGCGGTTCCATGGTGCTGGATATCGGTGGCGGTACTTCCGAGGTCGCGGTGATCTCGCTCAACGGCATCGTCTACGCCGCCTCGGTTCGGGTCGGCGGTGACCGTTTCGATGAGGCCATCATCAACTACGTGCGGCGCAACTTCGGCGTACTGATCGGCGAACCCACCGCCGAGCGCATCAAGCACGAGATCGGCAGCGCCTATCCGGGCAGCGAGGTGCTGGAGATCGAGATCAAGGGGCGTAATCTGGCCGAAGGGGTGCCACGCAGCTTCACCCTCAACAGCAATGAGATCCTGGAAGCCTTGCAGGAACCCCTGGCGGGCATCGTCAGTGCGGTCAAGACCGCTCTGGAGGCGGCCCCGCCGGAACTGTCCGGGGATATCGCCGATCGCGGTATCGTGTTGACCGGCGGCGGTGCCCTGCTGCGCGATCTGGACCGTCTGTTGATCGAGGAAACCGGTCTCAACGTGGTGATCGCCGAGGAACCCCTGACCTGTGTGGCCCGCGGAGGGGGGCGGGTGTTGGAGTTGATCGATGAGTATGGTACCGATGTGTTTTCGATCGAGTGACGGGCATTCCACCGCTAATCGTACCCGTCCAAGGCGTTGATTTCCGCGGATGTGGCGGTGAACCTGAGGCTACTCCTGTTCGCCTTCCTGGCGACCGGAGCCATGCTGGTGGATCATCGCAGCACCTATCTGGAGCCGGTGCGCGGCGTACTGGCAACCGCGGTCTATCCGCTGCAGTATGCCATCCAGCTGCCGGTACAACTGGGCGTGACCGTGCAGCGCAGATTGGCCGATCAGCAAGCCCTGCTGGAGGAGAACCGACGCCTACGCCAGCAGCAGCTGTTCCAAAGCGCGCAATTGCAGCGTCTGACCGCCGTGGAGACGGAAAACCGCCGCCTGCGCGCCCTGCTGGATTCCTCGTCCCAGTTGCGCGAGCGAGTGCTGATCGCCGAATTGATATCGGTCGATCTGGACCCCTACAAGCACCAGATCCTGCTCAACAAGGGCAGTCTGCACGGCGTGCACATCGGCCAACCCCTGCTGGATCAGCAGGGCGTGGTGGGCCAGATCGTCCACGCCAATCCATTGACTGCCGGCGCCATTCTGATCACCGATCCGAATCATGCCTTGCCGGTGCAGGTCAACCGCAACGGAATGCGTACCCTGGCCCTGGGCACCGGTGATTTTCAGCGCTTGCGTCTGCCCTTCGTCCCTAATAATCATGATGTTCGGCGCGGGGATCTACTGGTGACTTCCGGTCTGGGAGGTCGTTTCCCGCGCGGCTATCCGGTCGCCGAAGTGATCGAGGTGGCTTTTGACCCCGGCAGCCCGTTCGCGCTCATCATTGCCCGCCCGACGGCGCAACTGGACCGGGTACGCGAGGTGTTGCTGGTCATCAGCGAGTCCGTGCCGCAAGCCGACAGTCAGCTGGTCGGCCCGTTCAAGCAGCCATGAGCCTGTTGCGTCAACCGGGCGGCTGGGTGATCGTGCTTACCCTGGCGGTGGCGTTTCTGCTTGACAGTTTGCCGCTGCCGCCCTGGCTGGCACGCTTCAATCCCGACTGGCTGGCGCTGGTGCTGATCTACTGGTGCTTGGCGCTGCCCCACAGGCTGGGCATTGGCAGCGCCTGGCTGCTGGGCCTGCTGGTCGATGCCGCGCGCGGGAGCCTGCTGGGTCAGCATGCCCTGGTCTACGCGGTCATGGCCTTTCTGGCGGTGAAAACGCATCGCCAGGTGCGCGCTTTTCCGGTCTGGCAGCAGGCGATCAGCGTGGTCTCTTTTCTGCTGGTGGGTCGTTTGCTGCTATTCTGGATCAATGGCATGTTGGGGTACCCACCGCGTGGCTGGGGGTTCTTGACACCACTGCTCAGCGCCTTGTTGCTGTGGCCCGTGCTGTTCATCCTGCTGCGTGATTTGCGTCGTTACTATCGCTTGACTTGAATCCGGCTTAACCTGAATCCGATCAATCCCGAATCATGGCCCGACAGCTTCGTACCAGTCAGGAAACCGCCACGCGCTTGACCGATGCGCGGGGACGGCAGGTGCCGCGCCGCAAGGATGCGGGACTGGAGCGGTCGCTGTATCGGCGGCGGTTACTGGCCGCGCTGGTGCTGATTCTGTTGGCCGTCGCGGTGCTGATCGGCCGGATGGCGAAGTTGCAGGTGCTGGATCACGAACACTTTACCACGCTGTCCGAGCACAATCGGGTGCGCTTGCAGCCCTTGACACCGACGCGTGGCCTGATCTTCGATCGCAATGGCGTGTTGCTGGCCGAGAATCTGCCTTCGCATCGTCTGGAACTGGTTCGCGAGCAGATCGAGGATCTCGATGCCACGCTGGAGCAGCTGCGGACACTGGTAGCCATCGACGACAACGACATCAACCGGTTCAAGCGCCTCAGTCGCGGACGGGCTCCCTATAGCGGGGTGCCGTTGCGATTCAATCTCAGTACCGCCGAGGTTGCTCGCCTGGCGGTCGAGTTGCATCGCTTGCCCGGGGTCGATATCAGCGCCGATCTGCATCGCCATTATCCCCTGGGTCGGCATGCCGTGCATGTGGTGGGCTATGTGGGGCGCATCGACGAGCAGGAGCTGAAGATCATCGATGTCGGTCAGTACGCGGGTTCCAGCCATATCGGCAAGACCGGTATCGAACGGTCCCACGAAACCGCGCTGCATGGTCGAGTCGGTCATCAGCAGGTCGAAACCAATGCCCAGGGGCGGGTGCTGCGGGTGTTGCAGAAGACCTCACCGGTACCCGGGCAAAACCTCTACCTGACCATCGACATCCGGTTTCAGCGAGCCGTGGAACAGGCGCTGGGCGATTACACCGGCGCCATCGTCGCTCTGGAACCGAGCACCGGCGAGGTGCTGGCCCTGGCCAGTCAGCCCGGTTACGACCCCAATCCCTTCGTCAACGGTATCGATCATGCCAGCTACCGGGCGCTCAACAGCTCACCGGAACGCCCCTTGTTCAATCGCGCCGTGCTGGGTATGTACCCGCCCGGATCGACCATCAAGCCGATGATGGCGCTGATCGGCCTGGACAGCGGCGTGCATACCCGTAACAGCAGCATCTATTGTCCGGGGTTTTTCGCCATTCCGGGACAGGAGCGCCGGTTCCGCGACTGGCGCCGCAGCGGCCATGGGTCGGTGAATCTGACCCGCGCCGTCGCCGAGTCCTGCGATGTGTATTTCTATCAACTGGCGCTGGATCTGGGTATCGAACGGATGAACGAGCAACTCGCCCGGTTCGGTCTGGGGGCGCCGACCGGGATCGATCTGGTGGGGGAGCGTGGCGGTCTGATTCCCTCCATCGAGTGGAAACGTCGGGTTCACCAACAGCCCTGGTATGCTGGCGAGACGGTGATCGCCGGCATCGGCCAGGGGTACATGCTGACCACTCCCTTGCAGTTGGCGCATGCCACCGCCACCGTTGCCATGCAAGGGCAACGCTATCAACCGCGGCTGCTGCAGGCCCGCCAGGATCAGGCCAGTCTGCAGGTCGAAGCCGAACCGCCGAAACCGCTGACCTCGATGGAAATCGAGCAGCCCTTGCACTGGCGCTATGTGATCCAGTCCATGGACGAGGTGGTGCATGGGCGGCGCGGCACCGCCCGCAGAATCGGCGAGACCGCGCCGTATCGGATCGCCGGCAAGACCGGCACCGCCCAGGTCTTTTCCCTGGCTCCGGACCAGGAATACGATGCCCGCACCCTGGATCGCCGCTTGCATGACCATGCCTTGTTCATTGCCTTCGCACCGCTCGAAGACCCGCAAATCGCCCTGGCCGTGATCGTCGAGCATGGGGGAGGCGGGAGTTCGGTGGCGGCGCCGATCGCCCGACAGGTTCTGGACGCCTATCTGCTCAACCGATGAAATTGCTGCTACTGGAAACCTGGAGTGCGGTGGATCGCGAGCCGAACCGCGGCGGCTTCATGGCGCGGCTGCACCTCGATCTACCCCTGCTATTGGGTCTACTGGGCGTGGCCGCTATCGGTCTGGTCGTGCTCTATAGCGGATCACAGCAAAACCAGGCCATGCTGTTCCGCCAAGCGCTGCACCTGCTGCTCGGTCTGTTGGTAATGGTTTGTGTGGCGCAGCTGCCGCCACGGTTGCTACGCCGCATCACGCCCTGGGTGTATATCCTGGGCATGCTGCTGCTAGTGGGCGTGTTGCTGTTCGGTTCCAGCAGCAAGGGAGCGCAGCGCTGGCTGGATCTGGGTGTGATCCGGTTCCAGCCGGCGGAATTGATGAAACTGGCCCTACCCATGATGCTGGCCTGGTATTTCACCTACAAACCCTTTCCGCCGCGCTGGTACCAGCTGCTGTTCGGCGCCTTGCTGACCGCCTTGCCGTTCGCGTTCATCATCAAGCAGCCGGATCTCGGTACCGCCTTGCTGGTCGCGGCCTCGGGCGGGTTCGCCCTGTTTCTGGCCGGTATCAGCTGGGCCATGCTGCTGGCGCTGGGGGTGCTGCTGGCCGCCGCACTGCCGCTGTTCTGGCAATTCGGCATGCATGAATACCAGCGCCAGCGGGTGCTGACGTTTCTTAATCCCGAAGCCGACCCCCTGGGCAGTGGCTGGAACATCATCCAATCCAAGATCGCCATCGGTTCCGGTGGGGTTTACGGCAAGGGTTGGTTGAACGGCACCCAGTCACGGCTGGATTTTCTGCCCGAGGGGAACACCGATTTCATCCTCGCCGTGCTGGCCGAGGAGTTCGGCCTGGTCGGTATGCTGGTCCTGCTGGGTCTGTATCTGTTCATCATCGCGCGCGGCTTGCTGATCGCGGCCCGCGCCCATGACAATTTCAGCCGTCTATTGGCCGGCAGCCTGACGCTGATCTTCTTCTTCTATGTCTTCGTCAACGCCGGCATGGTCAGCGGCGTGCTGCCGGTGGTGGGCTTGCCGCTGCCGCTGGTCAGTTATGGCGGAACCGCCGTGGTGACGATCATGACCGGATTCGGTATGCTGATGTGCATCGCCACGCACCGTCCGCCGGCCGTGCGTTGAAATCGTCCACCACCACCAGAGTCGGGGCATGCTGAAACGTCTACTCTCGCTAATTCTCGTAAGCGCGCTGTATCCCTTGCAAGCCTGTTCCCTGGGTACCGCCACCCCGACCGAGCCGACGGTCCTTGCCGCCGACCCGGCCGTGATGATGCCGGCATCCACCGTGCCGCAACCGACCGCGTACACACAGCTGGCTACCAGTACGGGTCGGACCGATATCCAGACCTTCATCGATCAACAGGTGGCCAATCATGGTTTCGACCGGCAGCAGCTGAACGAGTTGTTCGCCCGGGTCGAATTGCGTGACGACATCATCGCCCTGATGGACCGGCCGGCGGAGCGCGTCCGACCCTGGTACGAGTACCGGGAGATATTTCTCGATCAGGCACGCATCGACGGTGGGGTCGAGTTCTGGCGGCAACATTCCGCGGCGCTGTCCCGCGCTCAGCAAGTCTACGGCGTACCGCCCGAGATCATCGTCGCCATCATCGGGGTCGAAACCCGCTACGGGCGTATCACCGGCCGTCACCGGGTGATGGATGCCCTGGCTACTCTGGCTTTCGATTATCCTCGCCGGGCCGAGTTTTTTACCAAGGAGCTGGAGAACTACCTGCTGCTCACCCGGGAAGAGCGCATCGATCCGCTCAGTTTGCAGGGTTCCTATGCCGGGGCCATGGGCATCGCCCAGTTCATGCCGTCCAGCTACCGGGCTTACGCGGTGGATTTCACCGGTGACGGTCGTCGTGATCTGTGGAACAATCCGATCGATGCCATCGGCAGCGTGGGGAATTATCTGGCGGTTCATGGTTGGCGGCCGGGCGAGCCCGTGGTGCAGAGCGCCCGGGTGCAGGGGGGGAACCATCAGAGCGTGCTGTTCCAGGGCCGGAGACCGGAACTCAGTGTCGCCCAGTTGGCGACCTTCGGAGTCTCGCCACTGGCGCCGGTTGATGCCGGTCTCCCGGCCAGCTTGCTTGAACTGGAGGGGCGTCAGGGGCCGATGCATTGGCTGGGCTTCAACAATTTCTATGTGATAACCCGGTATAATCGAAGCCCGATGTATGCCATGGCGGTCTACGAACTGGCACAGGCGATACGTGCCAACAACATCTGATCCGGATCGGCCGGAATCGGCCACTGAGCTTGGGGGTGATCATGCGGGGCGAGCGCGGGATTATACCGACGATGCTGTACTTCTGTGGCTGTGTGGGCTTGTTGGCGGCCTGTTCCGGAAAACCGGTCAAGCCCGATCCCGGGTCCGCACTTTCGTTGGCCGAGACTCAACCCCATTCTGAACCGCCGAGCCGTTACGGCAATCCTGAGACCTACACCGTGTTCGGCCGGGACTATCGGGTCAAGACCACCAGCGCCGGATACCGTGAGCGGGGTCTGGCATCCTGGTACGGCGCCGATTTTCACGGCAAGCGCACCTCCAGTGGCACCCCCTACGATATGTATGCGGTCTCTGCCGCCCACAAGTCCTTGCCGATACCGACCTATGTCCGGGTAACCCGGCTCGATAATGGCCGCAGCATCGTGGTGCGGGTCGATGACCGTGGGCCCTTCGTCGACGAGCGGGTGATCGATCTGTCCTACGGGGCGGCGCGCCAGCTGGATATGGTGGAGCAGGGGATTGCGCCGGTGGAAGTGGTGGCCTTGGCACCGTACCAATACCTGGCCCGCCACCAGGGACCGCGCGATCCGGGCGTCATGCTGGCCGACACGACACCGCCAGCGACTCCACTGCCGGCAGTAAGGACCAGCAGTGTCGCGCAACCGCCCACGGCGCTGGCTCCGGCGATCACGCCCGATCCGGGGCTGGCAGCTACCCTGGTGGGCAATGCCTATCTGCAAGTGGGCGCTTTCAGCCAGCGGGAACGAGCGGAACAGTTGCGGCAGCTACTCGCCGGCACCATGGCCGATCGCGTGCATCTGGCCGGTGGCAAGGACGACCTGCACCGGGTCAGAGTCGGGCCCTTGGGCAGCCTGGCCGAGGTCGATCAGACGCGCTTGGTGCTGGCTGAACTCGGTATCCGCCAAGCCTATCTAATTCACGATTGACGGGGTGACTTCCAGCACGATGAAACGGTTTCTCCTAGCCGCGCTGTTCCTGATATACGCCTGCCCGGGTACGCTGGTTGTCGCGCAGAACGCCGTGCCCCAGCCGCCGGAACTGCCGGTCAGGGGCTATATCCTGGTGGATTTCCACAGCGGCCGGGTGCTGGCGGACAACAACAGCAGCCAGCGTATGGAGCCGGCCAGCATCACCAAGCTGATGTCGGCCTATCTGGTCTACCAGCGCCTGACCGACGGTCGATTGCGGCCGGACGACGTGGTGCCGGTCAGTCGTAATGCCTATGATACCGGTGGCTCCCGCATGTTCATCGAGATGAATGTGCCGGTGACCGTTGCCGAACTGCTGCGTGGGGTGGTAATCCAGTCAGGTAACGATGCCACCGTGGCCCTGGCCGAATATATCGGCGGCAGCGAAGCCGGCTTTGCCCAGTTGATGAACGAGCAGGCCGCCCGACTGGGCATGGTGGACACGAACTTCGTCAACAGCACGGGACTACCCGATCCGCAGCATTACACCACGGCCGCCGATATCGCCACGCTCACCCGGGCCGTGATCCGTGACTTTCCGGAATTCTACAAAATTTACTCGGAGCGTGCCTTTACCTACAACAATATCGAGCAGCACAATCGCAACCGGCTGCTCTGGCGGGACGAGTCCGTCGATGGCGTCAAGACCGGGCATACCAGTTCCGCTGGCTACTGTCTGGTGGCTTCTGCCGCGCGTGGCGATATGCGGCTGATCTCCATCGTACTGGGTGCCGAGCGGGAGAATACCCGTTTCGATGCCAGCCTGAATCTGCTCAATTACGGATTCGGTCATTTCGAGACCTACCGCTTGTTCGAGGCCGGGCAGTCACTGACCCGGACGCGCTTGTGGAAAGGTGAGATCGGCGACCTGCCGCTCGGCTTTCTGGAGGATGTGTACATCACCATTCCCAGAGGACGTTACGAGGAGATGCAGGCTGCGCTGCGCGTCGACACCCGTATCGAAGCCCCGGTCGCTCGGGGTGATGCGTTCGGTGCGGTGCTGATCCAGCTGGATCAGGAGGAAATCGCCAACATCCCCTTGCTCGCCTTGCGGGATGTGTCCAGGGCCGGACTGTTGGGCCGGTTCACCGATCAGATGCTGTTGATGGTCAACTCGCTGTTCAACTGAACATGGCCACCAATCAACTTATCGCCTATCTCGACGGGGTCTTCCAGCCGCTGGACGAGGTTCGCATCTCGCCTCTGGACCGCGGGTTTCTGTTCGCCGATGGGGTTTACGAGGTGATTCCCGTCTACAACGGGCGGCCTTTTCGGTTGCACGAGCACCTCGAGCGCTTGCATAACAGCCTGACCGAGATTCGCCTCGAACACCAGCAGGACTGGGCCAGCCTGGTAAACGAACTGGTGGCGCGCAACGGTGGGGGAGAACTTTCGGTCTATCTGCAGGTGACCCGTGGCGCCCCCGCGGTCCGCGATCATGCGTTTCCCACCGACGGTGAGCCGACCGTGTTCGCCATGGCCCGCCCCCTCAAGGCTCCGGAGCCCCGGGCGCTGGAGCAGGGTCTGAGCGCGATCAGCGTGGCCGATAATCGCTGGGGTTCCTGTCATATCAAGAGTGTCGCTCTGCTGGCCAATGTGCTGGCCCGGCAGCAGGCCGTGGAGCAGGGCGCCGATGATGCCATACTGGTGCGTGACGGGCAGCTGACCGAAACCTCGGCCGGCAATCTGTATCTGGTGCATGAGGGCACGATACTCACTCCCCGAGCCGATCGACGGATTCTGCACGGCATCACCCGCCTGGTGGTGCTGGAGCTGGCCGCGGCGCATGGCATTCCCTGCCGCGAGACCGACCTGCCGGCGGTCATGCTGACCCGGGCCGAGGAAATCTGGGCCAGCAGCAGTACCAAGGAGGTGCTGCCGGTTACCCGAATCGACGGACGCCCGGTAGGCGATGGCAAGCCGGGGCCCGTGTGGCAGCGCATGTGGTCTTTATACCAGGCGCACAAGCGCGAGGTCTGTGGCTACCAATGAGCCTGCCTGCGGATCAGTCATTGCTGCAATTCCCCTGCGAGTTCTCCATCAAGGCCATGGGAGAGCCCCCGGATTTCGTCGAACTGGTGCAGCAGATCGTCACTCGGCATCTGGAGACGCCGGATGCGTTTCGGCTCAGCGTGCGCGACAGTCGCACCGGGCGCTATCAGTCGGTGACCGTGACCATCATGGCCACCAGCCGTGCTCAGCTCGATACCATCTACCACGAACTCAGCGCGCATCAACGGGTGCTGATGGCGCTATGAACCTGCGGCTGCGGCAACTGGGTGTGCAGTCTTATCGTCCGGTTTACGCGGCCATGCGGGCTTTTACCGACCGGCGCGACGCCGCGACCCTGGACGAGCTGTGGCTGCTCCAGCACACGCCGGTGTTCACCCAGGGACTGAACGGCAAACCGGAGCATCTGCTGGCCACTGGCGATATCCCGGTGGTGCCGGTGGACCGCGGCGGACAGGTCACTTATCATGGTCCGGGACAACTGATCGTCTATTGTCTACTGGATCTGCGCCGACGTGATCTGGGTGTGCGCCCGCTGGTCTCCACTCTGGAGAACAGCATCGTGGAATTTCTGGAGAGCCACGGCATCGAGGCTTTCGTCGATCCCCAGGCGCCCGGTGTCTATGTGCGGCAGCGTCGCAAACTGGCCTCGGTGGGGCTACGAATACGCCGCGGTTGCAGTTATCACGGGCTGAGTCTGAACGTGGCCATGGATCTGAGTCCGTTTCAGCGGATCAATCCCTGCGGCTATGCCGATCTGCGGATGACACAGCTTAGCGAGCTGGGCATCGCCGATTCCATCGATTCGGTAGCCCGGCGGTTACTTGCGATTCTGTTGGCCCAGCTCGATTATCAGGTGCGGGAAACCATCGAACTATTGCCCGAAACAGGGGAACCCGAACATGTCTGAGATCAAATCCGACCTTGCCGGAACTTCACGTCCAGCCCCGGTCCAGCGCGGTGAAAAACTGCGTGGCGCCGACAAGATGGCGCGCATTCCGATCAAGATCGAGGCGACCCGACCCGAGCAGCGGTTGCGCAAGCCCGACTGGATCCGGGCCAAGTTTCCCGGCGGACCGGAAGTCCAGCGGCTCAAGGCCATCCTGCGCGAGCATCGCCTGCATACCGTTTGCGAGGAGGCCAGCTGTCCCAATCTGGGCGAGTGCTTCGGCCATGGCACGGCGACCTTCATGATCATGGGGGATATCTGCACCCGGCGCTGCCCGTTCTGCGATGTCGCCCATGGCCGGCCCAACCCGCTGGACGCCGAGGAGCCGGCCAATCTGGCGCGCACCGTGCAGGCCATGGGTCTGAGCTACGTGGTCATCACCTCGGTGGATCGCGACGACCTGCGTGACGGTGGGGCCGGTCATTTCGTGGCCTGCATCCGGGAACTGCGCGCGGCTTGCCCGGAGCTGACCATCGAGATCCTCACCCCGGATTTCCGCGGCCGGATGGAGGTCGCCCTGGCGCTGATGGAGAAAGCCCCGCCGGACGTGTTCAACCACAATCTGGAAACCATCCCGCGGCTCTACAAGCTGGCCCGGCCGGGGTCCGATTACCAGTACTCGCTGGACCTGCTGAAGCAATTCAGACTGCGCCACCCCCGGGTGCCGACCAAGTCCGGCCTGATGCTGGGACTGGGCGAGACCCTGGACGAAGTGCGCCAGGTGATGCGCGATCTGCGGGCCCATGAAGTCACCATGCTGACCCTGGGGCAGTATCTGCAACCCGGCCCGCACCATCTACCGGTGGCCCGCTATGTCACCCCGGCCGAGTTCGATGAGCTGCGCCGCGACGGCGAGGCCATGGGATTCGCCCACGTGGCCTCGGGTCCCATGGTCCGGTCGTCCTATCATGCCGATGTTCAGGCCAGGGCTGCTTTCGAACAATGAATTCCACGAAAGATCCTACCCGGCCGTAGGGTGTGCACTGCGCACCGACCCGGATGGTGCGCGGTGCGCACCCTACATTGTCGTTAAGGCTGCAAGGCGCGGCTACGATCCTCGACGCATCCGATCGGTGCGCCACCGACCCGGCATGACCCCCGACCAGCGCTTGAACGCGCGGCTGAAGGCGCTCGCGTCGGCGTAGTCCAGCGCCATCGCGATCTGGTCCAGGGTCATCGAGCTTTCGGCCAGGAAGTGGCGCGCCATCGCGTAGCGGACCGCTTCGAGTTCATGCTGGTAAGTCGTGCCCTCGGCCTTTAGCCGCCGATTCAGCGTCCGCTCGTGCACTCCGAGTTGTCCGGCCACTTCGGTCAGGGAAATCATCCGATTTTCCAGGGACTTGCGCAGGGTCTGACGCAGTTCGTCGACCAAGCCCGCAGCATGGTGCATGCGCAGCTTGTCGGCTTCCTCCATGAGATGGCGGTGGAGCAGGGGGTCCGCTCCGGGCAGCGGTCGCTCCAGCCAATGGGCGGGGAATACCAGCGTGCTTTGATTGGCATCGAAGCGCAGTGGTGCTCGGAATAATCGCTGGTAGGGTGCCACGTCACCCGGCTGTCGCCGCGCGAGGAGTACCTCGGCGGGGTTCCAGTGCGTACCGCACAGCTCGCGCATGATATTGCAAGCGATGGCGATCGCCAGATCGTAGATCTGGGCGGATGCTTCCACCCCGGTCTGGTGAATGGCATAGCCGAACAGCGTCACGCTGCCGCTCGTTGTGAGCGTGGGTATGCCACCCCGATCGTGCAGGTCGAGATGGTAGAGGAGATCGCGCAGTGCGGTACCGACGTCCGGGGCACAGCGGAGCATGTACCCGGCGACCCCGAGGTGTGAGCCACCCGCGTGCATGCCCACCAGCAGCCCGAAGTGCTCGCATCCCGTCGCCCGGGTGCACCGGGCGAGCAGCTTGCTGGCCACCACGTAAGGAACCGTAAGGTCGGGATGCTCGAACTGAGCCGGGGTGAGACCCGCAGCGTCGAGGATCGGCTCCGGCGGGCAGCCGAACTCCCGCAGGATCACCGGGATGGCCATCAGCGGTCCCAGCCGTACAACCGCGTTGGCTACAGGGTGCAGGGCCTCCGGCGTTGGCCTCCGTCGCTTCCATTCTTCTTGCATTGGCACACTCGGGTTTTTATTCGCCGTGTCGCGGATTATCAATGCTTTGTCGAGAAATAACAACGGAGAAATGGCGCCGACCGCATAAAATGTGGTTGCTCAAAAATCCAACCGCACCGCTCCGACAGACGGCCGGCGACCCGGATTCCGCAAAGCGGCATCCGGCAGCGGGAAAGAACCAGCTAACGAGGCGAAGTCGTGATCATGATCGAGCGTAGTAATGCGCGGCCGATAGCCGCATTGTTGTTGATTTCAAGCGTGGCGCTGTCGCAGGTGGCGATCGCGCAACCCGAGGGTATCGACCCCCGGGCGACGGAACTGCTGGAGCGCGCGACCGCCTTTCTGGCAAGCCAGCCGCAACTCGGCGTGGACACCCACGGCACCATCGAAGTGGTGCTCGAATCAGGCCAGAAGCTTCAGTTCGACCACGCGGCCACGCTGCTGATGCAACGCCCGAACAAGTTGCGGGCCGAGCGCCACAGCGATCTGCTCGACCGCGTACTCTACTTCGACGGGCAGGTAATTACGGTGTTCGACCCGAATGACGAAGGCTACGCGACGGTCGAGGTCCCCGGCACCCTGGAGGAAGCGCTCGACTACGCGCGCGAGACGCTCGACATCGTCGCGCCGGCGGGCGATCTCATCTACACGAACGCCTTCGAGATCCTGATGGAGGACGTGACCGCCGGCTTCGTCGTGGGCCGCAGCATCGTGGAGGGCACGCCCTGCGATCACCTGGCGTTCCGCAACGCCGAGGTCGGCGTCGACTGGCAGCTCTGGATTCAGCAGGGCGATCAACCGCTGCCCTGCCGGCTGGTGATCACCACCCTGGATGTCGACGGCGCGCCGCAGTTCACGGTGGTGATGAACAATTGGAACCTCGCGCCGACCATCGCCGATAATGCATTCGACTTCACGCCGCCGCAGGGGGCAAGGCGGGTCGAGTTCGCCGACCTCGGCCTGGGCGCGCCCTGATCCCGGTACATCAAGAGGAATCTGCAATGAACAAGACGATCAAGCGGGTCGCTCTCGGTTTTTCCTTCACGGTGTTGCTGTTCGCGGGGTTTACCCCCGAAACCCCGCCGGGGCTGAGCTTCACGCAAGAGGCGGGCGCCGTCATCGGCCGTCCCGCCACGCCCGTATCCTATGCCGGCGTGGCTCGCCGCACCACGCGCCGCGCCGTGTATGTGGGAAGTACCTTGTAATGCCAAAGCGGGTGGAGGAGCGATGAGACGCTCGCAGACCATCGCCGTACTGATCGGGCTGGCGCTGCTGACCCCGCTGGGTACCCGGGCTCAGACGCCGGCCGATCGCTGGACCTTCTCGCTGATGCCGTACCTGTGGTTGCCCAGTATCGACGGCAAGGTCAGCTACGGCCCGTCGAACGGCGGGTCGGCCAACGTGAGCATCGACGCGGACGATTATCTCGACAATCTCGACTTCGCCTTCATGCTTACTGGCGAGGCGCGCAAGGGCCGGTGGCTGATCGGCACCGATGTCATGTATCTGGATTTCTCCAACGCGGGCAGCACGGTCCGCAGCGTCGATTTCAACCCCGGATCGGGACCGATCAATATCGCGACCGCGGATCTGGACGTGGGTAGCCGAAGCTCGCTGGAAGCTTGGGTGTGGACACTGGCGGGTGGCTATGCCGTGGTGCAGGAGCCGCGAGCCAGTCTCGATGTCATCGGTGGATTCCGCCTCCTCTATCTGGATGTAGAGAGCGACTGGCGGTTGTCGGCGGACATCACGGGCACCGGGCCGCTCGGCGAAACGGCGACCTTCGAGCGCACCGGCAGCGTGGGAGAGTCCGAAGACCTCTGGGCCGGCATCGTGGGTATCAAGGGCCGCGTCAGGCTGGGCGAGGGCAACTGGTTTGCCAATTACTACGCCGACCTCGGCGGCGGGTCTTCCCTGTTCACCTGGCAGGGCGCGGCGGGCATCGGCGCCACGTTCGGCTGGGGCGATGTGGTGCTCGACTACCGCTATCTCTACTACGACCAGAGCGGCGACAAGCTGGTCCAGGACCTGAGTTTCGGTGGTCTGGCGCTGGGTGCGAACTTCAGATTCTGACTGCGGGAGACGACTCATGATTGGAACAAAATTGCACGGACCGACCTTCGCCGGTCTGTTGGCGGTCGGCTTGGTGCTGCCGGCCTTGGCGCAAGACGCGGGTCTCGGCCCCGAGCATCTCGACCAGGAATCGGCCGAGAGAGCCCATCCCGCCAGGCCGGCGTACTCGCCGTACGTCGGGCGTAACTTCCCGACCCGACCGTACTTCGGCGACACGCATCTGCATACCTCGTTTTCCATGGACGCGGGGGCCTTCGGCGCGCGCCTGACGCCGCGTGACGCCTATGTGTTCGCCAAGGGCAACCAGATCACCGCTTCCAGCGGTCAGCCCGTGAAGCTGTCCCGGCCGCTCGATTTTCTGGTCGTCGCCGACCACTCGGACGGCATGGGTTTCTTCCCGCTGCTGGTCGGCGGCGATCCGACGATCATGGCCGATCCGCAAGGCCGCAAATGGAACGAGATGATCCAATCCGGACAGGGTGCGCAGGCAGCCATCGACATCATCGTCAACTTCGGCAAGGGAACGATCTCCAAGGCCATTCTTCCCGTGCCCGGCACCCCCGCCTATCGTGGTGCCTGGCAGGAAACCATCAAGGCGGCCGAGGAGGCCAACGACCCCGGTCGATTCACCGCCTTCATCGGCTACGAGTGGACCTCCAACACCGGCGGCAACAACCTGC
>CAYMHN010000015.1:0-16303 GCA_964390235.1 uncultured Candidatus Competibacteraceae bacterium | reverse complement strand
AGCAATCCGCGCCGCTTGGCTACGCACCAGCTCATACAGCTCCAGGATCAGAAGGAGCGCCGATCATGGCTGCCAGTCAAAGGCAGAATCTGCATCATCGCGCCGGATCGTGTGGTATCGGTCCATTGCCGCCTTGAGCCGGGGGTTGGGCTCGGGCGGGTTTTCCAGCAGGTCCAGCAGACGTTCGCAGTCGCGCCGCGACAGGCGCAGGGTCTGCTCGCGCTCGATGACGGCGTGCGCCTCCTTGAGAGCCGACTGTACCAGAAACTGGTTGAGCGTGGCGCCGGTCAGTTCGGCAGCCTGGCGGAGCGTTTCGTAGACTTCGTGAGGCACCCGTGCTCCGATGCGCTCTTGCTTGGCGGGTGAACTTGCCATGACTATTACCTGTTAGGAAGTGCTGGACAAATATCCTAGCATTGTCGCCAAAATGGCGCTATGTGGTAAGCCGGTATCCGGAGCGTACTTGTTCGGACCTCCGTGGCTTGCGTATCGTGTCGCTGGTAATCTTGAGCGATGATGTGGAGTGAGAAGGTCCGGTGAATCACGAACGCTGGAATCGCATCCAGGCACTGTTCCAGGACGCCCTGGATTTACCCCCGGAGGAACGCGACGCCTATCTGGCCGAAGCCTGTGGCGACGCCCCGGACCTGCTCCACGAACTGACCTCGCTGCTCGCCGCCGCCACCCGTGCCAGCCGGGATCTGACCCGGCCGATGTCGCCGAAAAAGCCGGCGCCCGGCCAGCAGTTCGGCCCTTATCGATTGCTGGAGGTGCTGGGTCAGGGCGGCATGGCGACGGTGTACAAGGCCACGGATACGCGCCTGGAGCGGCTGGTGGCGGTCAAGGTGCTGTTCTCGCCCCTGGCCCGGGACACCTCGGCATCGGCGAGCCTGATCCAGGCTTCGTGCACCAGAGCCGTGGCTTGCAGGGTGTGGTCGGCGCGCTCCCGGGCCATCAACTGCCCGGCCCGCCGGCGCAGTTCCCCGTACACCAGGGGCACCAACCGTGCCCCGGCCTGCTGATCACCGGCCCGCCAGGCCCCCAGCAGGTAGGTCACCGAATCGTCATCCGCCATCGCGCACCTCTTCGCCGGCATGGTAGCGGCTGTTCGTCTGTTCCCGAAAGTTTTAGCACGGATCGGTGAAATGACAGACTGCTAGTTAATCCGCACCAGAATCCCGCCACTGTGCCCCGTTCTGCGCTTGGCGGAATAGGTTAGTGGCGGGCCGAAGTCGGTTTTCAGGTCCACCTGACGCTGCAGTGCTTCGGCAAACAGATCGGCGGTCAAATCCTTGCCTGATTGTTCCAGTGCGGTAACCAGCAGTTGCATCAGCGCGAGTGACCACAGCCTGGGCCGCAAATGGTCGCTGGAGAATCCGGCCTGACTGGCGAGTTGTGAGTAGCGTGTCTGTCCGGCTGCGGAAACCGATTCCGGACCGGGCGGAGTCAGCAGATAAATCGGGGCAGGGTAGTTCTGTATGGATGTTCTTTGCACCTGCGATAGCGACAGCGTATCGGTCAGTATGCCGGGATGACGCCCTGCATCGATCAGTTGATTCAGTAATTGTTCGATCGGCATGGAATGGCTGCGGTGGATCAGTACCGTAAAACGGTCCTCGCTGGTGTCTTGCTGGTTCAGCCGTTCGATGGTTCGAGCAACGCTGGTCCGAGCCGCATCGATAATTGTCCAGCCGCGCTCCGTGACAATCTTTTGCTGCAACTGCTCGAACCCGGCCGGATGTTCATACAAAAAATACGCATCATCGTCGGCGCCGTGCGCGGCAAAAACACCCAGCGTGATGTGTTCGGCAGTGGTTTCCTGCTGCGCCAGCATGCGCAGGTCGATGATGCCGAAAGCCGATTCCGCAGCCTGCTCTTGTGACCACTCATGCAACTGCAATTGCCGACGGTAAATGCCGCCCCGGGCGTTGAGCTGCCCGGTAAAGGCATGCACCGTCGTAGACATGGCCTCGGAGAGATCCGGGTTGTCCGGCAGGCGCAGCCAGAAATGAATGGCCTCGGGCGTGACGCCGCGCTCGGTCTGCGCGGTGATTCCCTGGAGATAATCGATCAATGCGGTGATCTCGGCATCGTCCAGGTCGTAGCGGGGCATGTTGGCGGACAGCGGTTCGCCGTCGGAATTGATACCCATGGTCAGCGCGCGCTGAAACAGTGACCGGTCATAGGTGGCGCGGGGATAGCCGCCATCCGGGTCCCTGCGATAGGGCTGGGTGAGTTGTGACCAGGTGATATCGGGTGCGACCACGCCGGTCTCCTTGGCGCCGCCCGCTCTGGATCCATGGCAATTGATGCAGGGAAACAGCGTGGCCGGCGCCGGGCTGCCGCCGTTACCAAGAGAGGCCTGACCGGTGCGGGTCCGGCCCTGCTGATAAATCAGCGCGCCAGTGTCGCCATGGCCGGTTTGATCATGGTCCTGTGCGGGCGTTTCAACGGCATGGCATGGCGCCAGGGCTATGCCGATCAGCAGGATGTTAGCGCTCAGCTGCCGGTGCATTGTTGGTGGATGTGATCCATTGGTTCAGCACGGTCTGTATCACTTTCGGATCGCTGGCGCCGCCCAGCCAGCGCCATTCATTCCGCGGATCGTTGATCAGTAGAATCAGCGAGCTGTGGTCCTGCTTGTCGGCGGTGAAGGCCTTGAGTGCCTTGAGCACTGCATCGACGTTTTGCTTGTCTCCGGTCACCTGGGTCCAGCCTTTGCCGGCGTTGAACTTATCCGCCCATGCGTGCATGCGCTCGGGCGTGTCATAGGCGGCATCGGTAGTCACCGACACCAGGTGGATGTCGGTGCCCGCAGCCGGACCCAGCAGTTGCCGCAATTGGCCGAATCGGAACCCCAGCATCGGGCAGATCATGGTACAGCGCGTGAACACGAAATTGACCGCGACGATTTTGCCTTCGATCAGGTCGGTATAAAAATGCCGCGGATCGCCGTGCTGATCCAGCACCAGCGTATCGGGTATGGGCAACGGCTCATTGTTGCTTTGAACCTGATCGTTCTGGCTGGCGTTGCAGGCGGGAGTGGTCAGCGCCGCCAGCAGAACCAGCGCTATCGTTTCAGGGTGTAGCCACATAACTGAATCGTTCCTTGTTCGTGTTGGATGAGTGGTTGGCCGGCGCGAGATAAATATCATAGGCACCGGGCAGTGGCGGGACAAATTCGAGCACGATTTCGCGGTCGTCGTTGATCCGGGGGCTCAGCCGTTGCCGCCACAGGCCGGAGGACAGCACGATCACGGCGTCGATCCGTGCCACTGTCAATGGTTTACCGGCATCGGCCAGGGCAACCCTGAACGTCAGCCGTGCCGGCTGACCGACGGTGAGCCGCACATCGGTTTGTCCGGGCGTGATGACCACCGGGTTCGCGTTGTCCGCTGTCTGGCTTGCGGCACCGGGCGCGATATCGAAAGCGAAGCAGTGCACCACGCGCGGCGAGTCCATGAAATACACCACCTGATAGTGACCAGCCTCGGGCAGCAGCGTGGAGGTGGTGTATTCGCCCGGCGCATGCCGTTCCTGCAGGCTGTGATCCACCGCCAGCACCGCGCGCGGGAATTTGCCGTAGTTATTGAACTGGCCCATGGGCGCGGCCATGCCTTCCTTGTAGAAATACACCGCCTTGTCGTGATAGTTGGCGATCAGCACCGCGTTGCTACCCGGCGCCTGCACGATGCCGTCACTGCCGCTGGGCATATCGATCCGCCCCGGCGGATGATCGCCGCCGGGCGTATCCACCGCCAGGATGTCCGTGCCCTCACGGCCCAGATTGTCATCGTCCAGGGTGATCATGTACAGGTTGAAGCTGTCGGCGTGGCGGATATAGGCCAGGTTGTCGGAAAACGCGATGTATTCCGGCCGGCCTTCGACCCGACCGCTCTGCACGATGCGCTGCCGGGCGGCGTCTATTACCGACAACCGATCGGTTTCGGGATTGACCAGCAGACCCCAGCGGCCGTCCGGGGTAAAGCGCAGCATGCCGATGCCAGGTTCGGACGTGATGGTCTGTGTCACGCTGTGTCGCTTGCCGTCGATCACCCATATCTCACCGCTGCCGGCGTGCGAGACATACAGCTCTTCGGCCAGTCCGGAATAATCCATCGACTCCGGCACATCCCCCAGTTCGATGGAGAGGACCACCGACAGGGCATGCGTGTCGATCACGCTCAGCCGTTCCGGACCGAGCGCATAGGCGTACCGGCCGTCAGCGGAGAAGGTCAGCGCAAACGGCGTCGCGAACGTGGCAATGCGCTGATGCAGCCGGAGCGGCGGTTGCTGGAACACGGCCACGCCGCCATCGACCAGCGCCCACAGATACGGCTGTCCGGCCGGCAGCGACAACAGGGTCGGCGTCCGCCACTCACCCTCGGATGGATGCGGGGTAATGGACCAGTTGGCGGTGTTGATCTCGGCGATTTCGTCGGCTGCGGGTATGGACACAAACACCCGGTCCTGCGCCGTGGTCACGGCCCAATCATGGCCGATGCCGTTCAGCGGCAGCATCGTTAGCAGCTTGGAGCCCCCGAAGCCGAACAGCGGATCGACCACGCTGATGGTGGCGTCCTGGTTGAGGGTCAGCACGTAATAGGCGTTCAAGTCCAGCTCGGCACGGGACAGCAGACTGCCGCCGATGAAGGCCTTGGCCTTGTTCACGCAGATGTCCTTGGCACCGTCCTCTTCCGGACTGGCGGGATGAATCCAGGCGGCCGGATACAGTCCCGTTAACGGCTGCCGGTTGGCGTCCTCGATGCGAAACCGCACCCAGACATGCTCGCCGGCGCGCAGCGGCTCGGTTGCCCCGGCGGCGGCGTCCACGGGAGTGATATCGAAAGCCACCGAGAGGCCGTTTTTCTCTATGCTCTCCAGCTGACGCGCCGCAGCGGCGGCGGGCAACAGCAGCTCGCCGCACAGCAACAGCGCCAGCCATGGGAGTGGACTATGCAGCATCGCTCACGCTCACCATCGGCATCATTGCGGCGTGACCGTCAGCGTGCCCAGCCTGGTCGTCTCGCCCGGTCCCTTCGGGTAGTAGTAAAAATGGAACTTGCCGGTGGTTCTGGCCACGCCACCGGCTGAATCCAGCACCAGGTTGTAGCTTTCCAGGCTGGTCACCTGTTGCGTGCCCATGCTCTGAGTCACCGGGTTGTTGCCGATCACGGTGGACAGATGGCGATACGGTTCTTCCGGCCAGTTGTGGCCTTCAATGGTGATCACGTTGGCGCTGTCGCCCACCTGGCCTGGCGTGCCGCTGTTCGGGTTCAGCACCCGGAACCGCACCTGTGAACCCGCCACAGCGCTGGCATTGGTGGTGTGGGTGCCAGCGATGACGATTTCGGTGAACAGCGGATCGCCGTTGGTATCGTTGATCACGGCTGACAGGCTGTGATTGTCCGCTGCCGCCCAGCTCGAGCCGGCTGGCTCGATGATCAGTGCGCCGTACAGACCATACGAAGCCTGCAGCATCTGGCCGGACGGAATCAGATTGACGCTGCCGAATTCGACCGGGGTCAGCACACGCTCACCATCGGCGCCCAGCGTGATGTTGCCCGCGTACCAGGTGAACGAACCCGATTCGCCCGGGGCGACGGTCTGATAGGCCTGATCTGATACGCCGTTCAGACCGATGTTCAGGCCGCTGCCGGTGGCCGGGTCATAACTGATCAGACGCGGGCTGATGCCGACGGCCGCGGAGGTATGATACGGCTGGATGACATCGGAGGACGCATTGCCGCTCTTGTTGTTGCCCCATTGCGTGGTCAGCGTGGCCGCCTGCTGCACGGTCAGGTTGTTGGTCAGGTTGATCCGGATCCAGTCACCAGCCGCGGCGCGCAGCACCAGCGGGCTCATGCGCTGGCCATTCACGCTGTATTCCAGTGACTTGCCGTTCGCCGCCATGCCGATGGTGATATCGAAGCGGCGGTCCGGCTGCTGGCCGGCGGGCAGCGCATAGAAACCGGCGACCTTGTGCTCACCCGGCGGGTTGTTCGACAGGCTGGCCAGGTTGTCGATGGGCTCGTCGTAGGTGCGCAGAATGCCCCACGCGCCCTTGGTCAGGCCCATGCTGGAGGTGGAGGGCGAATACAGCCGGTCCACCGGTCCCGGATTCTGCGCATCGCCAGGCGGCAGGGTGAACAGTATCTCGAAATGCTCGGAAATGCCCATGCCCTGCACGTCGCGGTAGCCGGATTCGGGGTAGGACGGCTCGGCGTACCAGTTGGCGCCCTGGATACCGAAGGAGTGCAATGAATCGACCGCACCGACAATCGCGCGCACTTCGATGTTGTCGTTGGCGTAGGCGCGCAGCATGGGGGTGTATGGATCGGTGCCGCGCACGCCGTCCGGGCCTTCCGGCAGCAATGGCGTGCTCGGGTACTTGAAGCCGTCCGGATCGCTGCCGATCGGCGCGCCTGGCGTCGGCTGTGAATTCAGCGCCGGGTTATTGCGTTCGATGGAGCTGAAAGCAAACGAAGGATCAGTTGCCATACCCTCCGAATTGCCCTGAATCCTCGAATCCAGCGGCTCGTTGCGGTAGTTGTTGACCCAGATGCCGATGTTGCCGCCACCGCCCGGGTCGGAAATGATCGTCGGGAAGGGCGCGTAGTCGCTATCGACGTTGCCGTGCTCGTCAGTGATCTGCGCGGCTGTGGGCGGCCAGATGGAATGGTCGAAATCCGCCCAGGCCGGGCTGATGGTTTCGGTGCGTACGTCCAGGTTGTCGCCATTCAAGGTCAGCGTGAAGGTGTCGTGGGAGTTGGGCTTGAGAATCCACTGATCGGCGTCGCTGTCGGGCGACACGCTGGCGCCGGCCGGCAAAGGCGCGCCCTGGGCGGTGAATTCCGCCGCCAGGCCGGCCGGTATCCGGCCGTCGTTCAGGTCGGCTGTGTAGTTGTCGTCGGGCGTAGTGAACCAGATGCTCTGCGGCACCGCGCGTTGCGAGCGGCTGTCGGCGGTGTAGGCCAGTTGCAGGTCACCCATGGCTATGGCGAACTCGCGGAAGCTCTTGACCGAGTCGTGGCCTTCGATCAATGCCTGCCAGCTGGTGGGACCACCGTCGTCGCGGTCGGCGCTGGGGAATTCCTCGCCGGTGACCGCATCGAACCAGCGCGTGCCCGAGGGCTCGACCAGCATGGCGCCGTACAGACCGACCTGCTGATGCGTGGACGGACCGAAGTGATCGTGGGTGAACACGGTGCGCAGCGTGCGGTCCTCGCCCTGATGGTTCAGCAGTGGATCGGTGCCGAAGCGCTGAATGGTGGTCTGCGCGCCATCCCAGTTCTGTCCCGGTGGCGGTTTGCCCAGCGTATTGCCGTAATCGTCCTCGTAGCTGGACAGTTTCAGCGGCACCTGCTGCGCGGACTTGAACTGTGACTGCGGATCGAACGCGTACAGGCCGCCCTGGTTGTTGATCGCTTCAATGCGTGCCTGTACCTCGGCCGGGCTGAAGGTGCCGTCCTCGTAATTGAACCCGTTGCCGGCGCCGTCGGACGCGGTCACGTCGAATTTCACCAAGTGAATATGCTGACCCAGAATGTCGGTGGGGGTACGCACCTGGAAATCATCCAGCTCGTAGTAATTGGGCACCAGGTTGGTGTGCCAGAACTCGACCGTCTCGCCGGTTTCCGAACGGAAGAAGAATGGTTCGGGCGGGCGCTCGCCGGAGAGGGTGTCCTTGACGTCTTCCAGCAGGATGATGAAACGCTGTTGCGGATAATGCCAGCCCTGCTTGTTGAAAACCACGTCGGTCTGCACCACCGCGGCCTTGTAGCGACGTTTGTTGAAGGTGGAGTTACCGTAGTCGTCGACTTCCGGCGCGGCGAACGGTGCACCCGGTGAGGGCGGCAGGCCGTTGAGAATGAAGTTGCCGGGCAGACCGTTGGGCAGGTGCGAGGCATGTGTGCGGATGGAATGCGCTTCCATCGCGGCCTTTTCCACCGCCGTGCCGGTTTCCGGCAAGTGCAGCGCGATCATCTTGCCGACCTCCTTGGTGAAGTCCCAGCGGGTGTGGAACTCGCGGTCCAGCGTGCCGCCCAGAACCACGTGGCGTGGCAGCCCGCCATCCAGGTAGGCGATATCGCCGGCCTCGCGGAAGGGTCTTTCGGCCGCTTCCGCGGCGGTCAGCAGCTTGGGGGTCTGGTCCGGATTTTCCTTCCAGGCGAAATCCAAAGGCGGATGCGGCGCGCGGTGGCCGGCCACGCCGGGGATGAAGAACGGGAAGCCGGGATTCTCATACACCGGTTCGCCATCCTCGGTTTCGCCCACCGGCTCTACCGCGACCCGGCGGCCGTTGTCGATCAGATAGGCTTTGGCCGGGGTCGGAGCCATCGCCAGGCCGGGTAGCGGCACCAGCGCGGGTACCGGGGTGCCGGCCACGATCTCGCCATCGGGCAACGCGCGTGAGCCTGCCACCGGCCGGCCTTCGCTATCCAGTTCCGTGCCTTCCTCGAACACATCGTGCACCCGCCACAGCGACCACATGCCCTGGGCGAAATGCGGATAGATGTGGCAATGGAAAATCGAATCCCCCACGGTCTGGTTGCGGTTGCCGCTGCCGTTGTAGGTCATCTCCAGGGTGTAGGTCGAGCCCGGATTGATCATCTGGCTGTCCAGATAATGCCCGTCGGCGCTGTTGGGTGTGTGCAGCCACTGGTGCGCGTGCTGGTGATGCACGTGCGGTGCCACCGAGCCGGCGTTCATCACGCGGAATTTGACGTGATCGCGCATGTAGCTGTGATACACATTGGACGGATCATCGGGATACAGCGCCCGGGTGGCACGCGGTTCGGTATTGGCCGGATGATCGACCAGAATCGCCGGATCGCCCACGGCCCAGGCACTCAGGAAGAACTCCTCGAACAGCAGGTCCACGCCGTCCTGATTGATGCCCTGCGGGCCGACATTGATGCGGTTGGCGACGATTTCCGGTGCGATCCCGGCGATGCCGTAGTTGACCGCGAATGCATCCTTGCCGGCCTGCAGCATGTTGGCCAGCGGACCGCTGTTGAACATCTCGAATGCCTGCCGGGTGTTTGGCGAAATGTGATAAGCGATGGTGAATTCGCGATACGGTTGGCGACGGTCCGGCGTGGCCGGGTTTTCGATAAAGCTGGGGCTGTTCAGATAGTACGGAAAGCGACCGGCCCGGGGGCCGGTGATGATCGCCGTCAAATCGGAGTGGGCCAGTTCATAATTGCCATCCTCGGTGTTCTGCACCAGCATGTTCAGCACCGGCGAACCGTAGCGGATATGGCCTTCCGGATACATGGCGTTGTAGTTGATGACCGGCTGACCTTGCTGCGTGGTCAGATGGCCTTCGTCGTTGATCCGCACGGAAGACACCAGTGCGGTTTTGTCGGATTCATCATTGGGGATGCGCATTTCCCACAAGACCCCCGGTCCCGGCGGCGGGCAGCCCAGGCCGCGGTCGTCATCGACCGGCTGGCGGCGGATGGAGACGTTCGCCGGCAGACCGGTCTGAGACGCGTTCAGATACTGGCATACCCGCGAGTCGGTGCTGGTCAGCCAGGTACGCATGAAGCGCTGATTGACCCGGTAATTGGCCAGATCCAGGTCTGCCTCGGTGACCTGGCTGCGATAGTACTCGGCCTCTTCCGGCTGCACGTTGACCGCGCCGAACAGACCGTAGTCGAGCTGGCTGTCGGGAATGGATTTGCCGTTGGGCGAGAACATCATGTAAACGCCTTCGCCGGTAGCCTCGTAGCGGTATACATGGGTTTGTCCGGGTGACACGCGCACGCCATTGTCGTCATCCAGCCAGTCCAGACCCATCACCTGCACGCCCGCGTCGCTGAGCGCCGCGTTGCCGCCATCGGGCAACAGATTGGTGAAGGTGATTTCCAGAATGTCACCGACGTTGGCGCGCAGCACGATCGGGCGCGGCCGCTTGTACTGACGCAGGCGCACCTTCCCGGGCTGCAGTTCGCTGATGGCGTACCGCGGGCCGGTGACGTCGACGTAGGCCGTGAACGGGGCCGACATCGGCACCACATCCCGCGCCAGGGCATACATCTGGCCGTTGGTGATCTCTGCGCCCAGGCGGTTGTTTTTGATGGTCTGTTCCAGCACCACCATGTTGACCCTGATGGTGCGCTGGGTGACACCCTTGCCGGTATTGGCCGCCACCAGCGTGGTCGCATGCAGGACGGGCGCCAGCAATAGCAGCAACAGCAGGCCGGTGATCCGTGGTGTGGTGATGGTTCTCATATCAGACTCCCGATGATATTGATTGTTGTTCAATGACGATTTGTCTTGCATTACGCGGCCAGCCTCCTCTGCCAGAACGGGTAATCGGTGAAACGAGGTTCATCCGCATAGACCTTGCGCCGCTTGTGCAGATAGCGCTCGAACTCGTCCCGGCAGACGTGCGCGTATTTGCGCAGCTCGCGGTCCTTGCCGCTGAACGCATCCCCGATCGCGTACGACGCCAGCAAGGATTGCCGCAGCGCCTTGAAAATGCCCAGCGACGACAAGGGGTCATAGGTGAACGCGGCATCTCCGACGGCCAGCCAGCCGCGCCCGCACAGCATATCCAGACACTGCGTATGCGCCGCCGTGATCACGGTTTCACCGGTGGCGCGCATGCCGGCGACCCGGCATGCGATCAGTTCGGTCCGCGCCAGCGCCCGATCGAAACAGCCGGGGTCGGCGTAACCCCCGGCACGGGCCAGATCGGCATCGGTCATCAGAGCGACCACCAGCCGGCCGTGCGGCAGGCGCGCGCCATACCAATAGCCGTGTGAGTGGCTTTCGATCACGGTGCTGGAGTCCCCGCTGCGCTGATCGGACGGCAACCGACCGCTCCGGGCCGGGTGATAAAAGCGATAGAGACCGACCAGCCGGTCATGGCGCTGCCGGTTCGCGCCCAGAAGCCGTGCGAGACTGGCATTGCGGCCGGTGGTGTCCACCACAAAGGCGGCCTGGAGGGTGTTCGTATGCCCCGTTTCTCCGGTTCGACGAAGCTGCAGTCGCCACCGATCGCGTTCACGCCGCAGCCCGGTGACCGCCATCGGCGTCAGCCGTCTCACGCCGTGCTCAAGCGCGATGGTCTGCAGCATGGCATCGAACTGCCGCCGATCCAGATGCCAGCCGTTGCCGTGCGGCGAGTAGATGTGTTCGTTGACGTGCGCCTGCTCCGCGCCCCAGACCGATTGAATCCCGGCCGAGGCCAGCGCCCCGCTCTTGCTGAAGCGTGGCCAGATGCCCAGTTGCTGCATCGGTACGACCACCGCCGGCGGCAGCGTTTCGCCGATGCGCGGCTGAATGTACCGCCGGTAGCGCGATTCGTCCGTGGTGTCATGTTCACCGGGTGCCTCGCGGTCGATCAGGCACACGTCCAGTTCCGGAACGAAGCGTTTCAGCGCAATGGCGGTGGCGCAGCCGGCCACGCCCGCGCCGGCGATGGCCACGTCCGTCAGCGTCGGGATGGCGTGCGGATCAGGCATCGTCCTGCTTGACCGCTATCCACTTCCTTTTGGACCGGCCCAGGGTGCGCTGTCCGGAGGCGGTCGGTGGACCCAGCGCGGCGTTGTTGCGCTCGGTCTGGTAGAAGGGTGGCAGGTCGGAATCAGGACCGGCGGGTTCGATCAAGAAGCCGAGATTGTTCCACTGGCTGACCATTTCCAGGTCACCGGCATTGTTGTCGGGAATGCCCGACGCCCAGAACACCTGCTGCCCCTGCTCGGTCTGGATCACCACCGGCCGGTGCGCCGGCCACCACGGAATGTCGTAGGCGATCTGCTGATCGGCCGGATCGCCGGTGGAGGCCAGATCGATGCTGTTCCAGTTCTCGTAGGTGACATTGATGTTCTGCGAGGTGCATTCATGGAAGTCGGCCTGCCACGGAATGCCGATGTACTTGGTCAGATCGCCCGGTTCCAGACCCGCGGCCAGGTCCGGCGCGGGGCTGCCGTCCTGTGCAGCGATGGGTTGCGGCAGGCTCAGCGCACCGGCCTGATAGGTGGTGTGCTTGATCCGGTAGGGGGCGCTGTAGATGGCCGGGTTCAGCACGATCCAGCTCAATTCCCCGCCCGGGCAGAAGGCGCCACCCAACAGGTTGCCGAGCACGCCGCGGTCGATGCCTTCGCCGGTGGTCGGCGGGCTGACCCACGGGTTCTGGCAGTCGGCATCGTCTTCGTCCCATTCCGCGCATTCGTTGACGAACTTGCCCGCCGCCCACTGGCGCAGGAAAAACAGCTGGGTCTGGGTCATCGTCAGGAATTTTTCCGGCGCGGTATTGCTGATCGGATTATTGCCGCACAGCATCGGCATCAGCCGCGGTTTGTGATCCGGGTTGAGCTTGCTCTTGCCGGTGTTGAAATACAGGTTTTCCTGCAGCGGTTCGCGCATGATGCGGATGATGTATTCGCGGTTCTGCCGGTATGGGTCCTCACCGCCGCTGGGCGGCGTGGACAGCGCATGCTGATCCAGGTTGCCGCCGGTACCGGTGTTGTGCGGATCACCGCCGCTGAAAAAGTCGAAATCGTAGGTGTACTGATACAGGTCCGGCCGCCGCAGGGTGGGCCAGATTTCAGCATGGAACTTCGGATAGTAATCGGGATTGAAGCCGGCGTTGTTCAGCCACAGCGCGGTGTCTTCCTCGGTCTCCGGCGTGTTGCTGGCGCGATCATACGGGGGCACGCCGAAAATCTGTGGCGCGTACTGGGAGTGACGCACGAACACGTCGTACATGGCCTCGTCCAAAGTGATCATGTCCAGCATCTGCGGAACATAGCGCGGATAACCGACCACCACCCAGGCCGGCACCTGAACCTGCATGCTGCCGGTCTCGGTTTCGGTGACTTTCTTGCCGTTGGAATCAGTGTAGCTGAACGGATAGGTGAACAGGATGGTCGCGCTGACCGGCCCGTCGGAGATGTCGTCGAACCAGCCGTCGTTGTTGGCGTAGTTGCTGATCACCGGGGTGTTGATGCTGCCGGAGTTGCCGCGCCCGCCCAGCACCACCAGGCGCGGATTGCCGTTCTGCTGGTTGGCGATCAGTTCGCCCAGCGTATCGATGGGGTTGGGCTGGATATCGGCTGGTGGAAAAGTTTGCGGATAGCCGGGGTTCTTGCCTTTGGCGAACTCGGCCCGCGGGTTTTTCAGCGACACCTTCTGTGGTCCCGGATCGGTGATCAGTTGCCGGCGCTGGTCGGGCTGGGTCACTGTCGGGTTGCGCAGCGGGTGTGAGGCCGAATAGCCGTGCATGCCGTCGGTTTCCTGAAACTCGTACCACGAGCTTTTCTTGTTGGCCAGATGCACGGTCCAGACGATGTCCGTCACCGTGCCCTGCACCGCGGTCGGGGCAGTGGTCGAGGAGGTCACGACGAAAGGGTACTGCCCGCCGATTCTGATTTCCTCGTCGCTGACCCGCTGGTCGCCGGAATACACGAAGATCCGGAAACGCGCGGCCTGACGCTTGATTTTGGACAGATCGCCGGATTCCTTGAAGCTGCTCACCCGCAGCGGCTGGCCATTGGCGTCCTGTTGCTCGATGCCCTCCGAATCGCATTCGATCGGCAATGCGCCGGGCTGCTCCGGCGCCAGGTAGAACGCGTCGCTGTTGCCCAGGCGCGCGATGCCGATGGAGGGATGAATCTTGAAGGTCGTGTTCGAGGTGGTGTTGCTCATGATTTATCCCTCAATCCATAAAGTTCAGTGACACACCGTCGAGATACAGCGCATTGTCGATGGGTTGCCCGTCCAGTCCGACGGCCACCAGATGCACGCTGATGTCCTGCGCGCCCCGGGCCAGCATGCGGTTGACCGCGTCCGTGGCGTCGATGCGGAAATTGCGCGGTTCGTTGTGATGGATGCTGCGCTGGTCGAACCGCCGGGTCTTGTCCAGTGGCAGATCACAGTGGCCGGGGCCGCCGTAACAGCTGCCGTGGAAGGTCTGGATCTCGCCGACGAAATGATCGTTGCCTTCCATTTTGGTGCCGGCGTCGCAGCCGCTGTCGTTCAGGTAGACTCGGATGCCGGCGTTGGGCAGGTTGGCCCGCTGCACGCGGTGCAGGCGTACCTCGGCCTTGCGGAACACATCCAGCGTTCTTGCATCCACGCCGGCTTGTTCCGAATTGAACCTGAGCATGCCGTGCTGACCGGAGGTAGGGTAGTGATAGCTGTTGCGCAGGTATTCGTAACCCAGCTTGCGCGTGCTCAGTGCGTCCTTGACCGTCAGCGACCATGGCGCGAGCACGCCGTCGAGCACCTCCGGAGTTCCGTTGGGATGGGTTGTCTGCCAGCGCGCCCAGATACGATCGACATTGCTGTGATGCGCCCAGAAAATCGGATCGAAGGCGGTGATGCGGTTGTCCACCATCCAGCCGTAGGGCGGGTTGTCCTTGTTTTGCGGGTCCTGCGCGATGCCCGCCTTTTTATACAGATCGATCCAGGGCTGGTTGCCTGCACGCGGATAATTCGGATTGGTGCCGCCGGAAAAATTGTGCATGCCGTTGTGCACCTCTTCCAGCCGGCCGAAATGGTGATCGTATTCCGGTCCGCCGCCGAACTCCGCCCAGTTGGGCGTTTGCAGCAAGCGCTCGATGTCCTCGGCGGTGGGATAGCTGGTGGGCGAGCCGATCGCGCCCGGCCAGCGGTTGGGGAACCATAGCGGATTGATGCGCAGCAGCTCGGCATAGATCGCGGCGATCGCCGGCGTCCACTTGGCGCTGCCGGTTTCAGTGTCCAACCCGACCATGTAGCCGATGCCTGCGGCCTTGAGAAAACGCGCGCTGGACTGGTGCACTTGCCCGCTTTTGGCGAGTTTTTCCAGGCCGGCGAGCTGCTTGTCGTTCAGCAGCCCGGTGGCCTTCAGATTGTCCACGCCCTTGCGGTCCATCCAGCAGCCGTAGCGCTCCGGCAGGATGCCCTGATCGAGTTGCTGGGTATTGAAGGTATCGCGGTTGACATCGGCGTAATCCGACCAGGCCCAGTAGGGCAGTGTGATGTCGCTGTCGAAGTCCTGCAGCATCTGCTCGAAAAAGTACAGATACAGCCGGTGCCAGGGCAGGAACTGTTCCCAGCCGTGTTGGCAGGAACTGGCATGAATGCGCGCCCAGTAATCGAAGCTGCGCTCATCCTGCCAGTTGGCGTTATAGGTCTGCATGCAGGCAATGGCCTCGCGCAGCTTGTTCACCTCGTCATCGCTCAGCGAGCCGATTTCCTTGCGCACCCGCAGCCCTTTGAGCGAGTTCTGCATGGTACTGGTGGGCTGGTCCGTGACCGTGTGCTTGCGCTCGCCGCAGGCCAGCGCCATCCGAGTGCCGGCCTGCAACCGGGCGTCCTGCTGACCGACTTTATCGCCGGCGTCGTCGTCCGGGCAGCCATCGTCGATCCAGGCGGCGATGGTGCTGATTTCCGCGGTGGTGGCCACACGTTCGGCGTTCCACAGCAGTGGCGGAAATACCGAGCCGTCAAACGGCGCCTGACCGCGCAGACCCCTGATCAGTCCCGATTGTTCGCTGCGCGAGGTATCGCGCCCGCCGCCGCCACCATCACCGCGGCCACCCCCGGAAGGCCAGCAGCCGGTCGATGGAGGGTGGCTCTTGTCCGAGCCGCAGCAACTGCCCGATGCCTGGCCATAACCATTGTCTCCGGCCTGTTCCGGGCCGGGCGCGATCATGCGCTGCCCGTACAGCACCGCCGACAGCAGCGTGTCATGGTCCAGCCAGAAAGCCTTCAGGCCCTGGTAATCGGGAACGGTTTTGCCCTGGATGCTGTTGAGAATGGCTTTGACTTCAGAAAAACGACCGGCAGGCTTTTTCGATGATGATGATTTGGCCATGACAGGCTCCTTTACCGGTGCTGGTAGGGTTGATGGTGAGAATGCGGCGAATTCAACCGGCACACGGGGTCAGGCGCGGGCTTGACGGCTGAATAGAATGGCGGGCGGACCGCCGACATGCAGAGGTTCGCCCAACCGACGCTCCGGGTTGCGGCGGGTGAGGATCAGCATGGTGGTGCCCTCCGTGGTGATGGGTTTCGTTAACCATAGACCGATTGAGCCGAACCTGCCACCGGTAGCCGTGACCTAGTGCGCACCCCGGCGAGCCGGTCGCCCTGCTTTAGCGCGTGCAGCTCACCGCTTCCGGCAGGTGCGTCACCGCATCGTCATCCGCCATCGCGCACCTCTTCGCCGGCATGGTACCGACCGTTTGCCTCTTCCCGAAAGTTTTAGCACGGATCGGTGAGGGGATTTGGCGAAATTTGCCGCTTCAAGAAGTAATCATCGGCAAATCCTTCAACGGCCCCCCGGTTCGGCCACTGCCAG